>DSEO01000093.1 GCA_011056635.1 Bacteroides sp. | reverse complement strand
GAAGCTATGCGGCGTTCGAAATTGAAGGGATCCCATGGATGCCCCCGGAATGGATGGTAAGGAAGCTTTGCTGGCCGGGGGAAGAGCCTGATAACCTCTCTGGCCACGGGCATCTCTGTTTCAGGGGGACCGGTCAGGGATACACGGATGGTATCCCCCATGCCCTCCAGCAAAAGGGGGGCCAGTCCCACGGCCGACCGGATCACGCCCTCCGTTCCTACTCCAGCCTCGGTGACTCCCAGGTGAAGGGGATAATCCATATCCTCTTCCATCATCCGCTGAACAAGCAACCGGACCGACTGTACCATGACACGCGGATTGCTGGATTTCATGGAAACCACCACTTTTTCGAACGCTTCCTGCCTGCATATCCTCAGGAACCCGAGGGCCGACTCGGCCATACCGGCGGGGGTGTCGCCGTAACGGTCAAGTATGGAACGGTTCAGGGAACCGTGATTCACCCCGATACGGATGGCCGTCCCGTGTTTTCTGCAGGTTTCAATCAGTTCGGGCAGCAGTTTTTCCGGTCCGTGTGCACCCAGGTAATTACCTGGATTGATCCGGATCTTCTCAACCACCTGCGCGGCTTCCAGTGCTAATCCCGGTTTGAAATGGATATCAGCCACAACCGGGGTACTGTATCCCCCTGCACGCAGGGCGCTCCTGATCGAAACAAGGCTAGTCACTTCCGTTTTCCCCTGGGCGGTCAGCCGCACCAGTTCAGCCCCCGAGGCGATCATCCTGTGGCACTGGTCCACAGATGCCTGAATATCATTGGTGTCGGTATTGGTCATGGACTGGATCCGGACCGGGCAGTCCCCGCCCAACCGGAGATTCCCGATGGTGATGTTACGGGAACGGTAGGGATCAAACATCTTTGGAAAATTCCCAGTCAGCGCCATCTTTTTTATCCTTGATGACCACGCCCATCCTCCGCAGTCCATCACGTATCCGGTCGGCCGTCTCAAAATCCCGCCGGGTTTTGGCTTCCCCGCGCAGTTGCAGGATCATCCCGATCAATTCGTCCGTGATTGCTTCCCCGGGGGCACCGGTGTGGATTCTTTCCAGTCCGAGAACGGAATAAAGATAGCTATCAAACAGCTCCCGGAGTTTTTCCAGATCATCCCGGGTAAGATGCCGGCGGCCTTCAGAGATCTCGTTGATCCACTTCACACCTTCGTAAAGGTGCGAGATCAGAACCGGGGTGTTCAGGTCATCATTCATGGCTTCCCGGCACCGGCCGGCCAGATCATCCACGCTGACCGTGGAGGTGGATCCGGCAGGCAGGGATCCGATCATCTCGGCGGCTCTGAGAAGGCGGATCATTCCTTTTTCTGAGGCCTGGAGTGCCTGGTTGGAAAAATCCAGTGTGCTGCGGTAATGCGCCTGAAGAATGTAAAATCTGATGGTTTGCGGAGAATAAGCCTGATCCAGAAACCGGTGATTTCCCGAGAAAATCTCATCCAGGGTAATGAAGTTGCCCAGTGACCTTCCCATTTTCTGTCCGTTGATGGTGATCATGTTATTATGCATCCAGTATTTTACACCGGGCTCTCCGTATCCCGCCACGTTCTGTGCTATTTCACACTCATGATGGGGAAAGAGCAGGTCCATGCCCCCGCCATGGATATCAAACGGGATCCCCAGGTACCTGGTGCTCATGACCGAACATTCCAGGTGCCAGCCTGGATATCCATCTCCCCATGCCGAAGGCCACTTCATCAGGTGGGCGGGACCGGCCTTTTTCCAGAGTGCAAAATCAAGTGGATTATTCTTTTCGGACTGACCGTCCAGGGGCCGGGTATTGGCGAGCAGGTCCCCGACCTTTCTTCCCGACAACTGGCCGTAGGGATGGGATTCGGTATACCTCGCCATGTCAAAATAGACCGATCCGTTTTTTTCGTAGGCATATCCCGCATCCAGGATCTTCCTGACCAGTTGCTGCTGCTCGATGACGTGACCGCTTGCCATGGGTTCGATGCTGGGCGGGATCAGGTTCAGCTGGCGCATATTGTCGTGGTACCGGTTCAGATAACGCTGTACCACCTCCATGGGTTCAAGTGATTCGATCCTTGCCTTTTTGAGGATCTTATCCTCCCCCTCGTCGGCATCATGTTCCAGATGGCCTACATCGGTTATGTTCCTGACGTACCTTACCTTGAAACCCAGGTGGGTCAGGTACCGGTACAGCACATCAAAGGTAATTGCCTGCCGGGCATGACCCAGATGCGCATCTCCGTAGACGGTCGGCCCGCAGGCATAGAGACCAACAAAAGGGGGGTTCAGGGGTTCAAATCGTTCTTTCTTCCGGGAAAGCGTGTTGTAAATAAAGAGATTGTTGGTCATAACACAGTAAAAGTAGTAATTTTAGCAATCAGAGAAACCAGCATATTATGGGAAAGAGAAAATACAGTGCAAAAGAAAAATTCACTGCCGAACAGGCATCGATGTTGATCATGGGCCTTATGGGAAGGAACCCGAAACAGATCTACAACCACAAACAAATCTCTAAAATGTTATTTATCAATGACAAACAAAGGAGAGCCGTGGTCAGCAGCACCCTTGATGAACTTGTCAGGAAAAAACAACTTGAACAGATCGAGCCGGGCCGTTACAGGCTGCTGAGCCGGGCCGGCTATAAAACGGGGACGCTGGACATGACATATCACGGTTATGCCTACCTGGTATCGGAGGATGATAAAGAGGATGTCTTCATTGCCAGGAATGATCTGAATAGAGCATTGGATGGCGACCTGGTCAAAGTATTCGTCTATCCGAAAAAAAGACGTACCGGCAGGGTGGAGGGAGAAGTGGTGGAGATCCTGGAAAGGGCCCGGACTACTTTCGTGGGTACGGTGGAGATCTCTAAGAATTACGCGTTTCTGCTGCCGGATAACCGGAAAATGCCGGTGGACATTTTCATACCCCTGGAAAAATTGAACGGAGCCGAACATGGACAGAAAGCCATTGCCAGGATCGCTGACTGGCCCGATCATGTGAAAAACCCATTCGGAGAGATCGTGGATATACTTGGTTATCCGGGCGAGAATGAAACGGAAATGCACTCCATCCTGGCCGAATTCGAACTTCCCATCCATTTTTCGAAGGAAGTGGAGAATGCGGCGGAGAAGATCCCGGATGGTATCTCCGAGACGGAAATCAGGAACAGAAAAGATTTCAGGAAGGTACCCACCTTTACAATTGACCCGGAAGATGCGAAGGACTTTGATGATGCACTTTCGATCAGACCGCTGAAGGGAAATCTCTGGGAGGTGGGTATCCATATCGCCGATGTGTCCCATTATGTGAAGCCCAACGAAATCCTTGACCTGGAAGCCTATGAGCGGGGAACATCCGTCTATCTGGTGGACCGGGTGGTACCCATGCTGCCGGAAAAACTTTCCAACGGCGTATGCTCCCTTCAGCCTCATAAGGAAAAGCTTACTTTTTCAGCAGTGTTCACAATGAATGAAAGGGGAGCGGTGCTGGATGAATGGTTCGGGCGTACCGTGATCAATTCAGACAGGAGATTCAACTATGAGGAGGCCCAGCAGATTATAGAAACCGGCGAGGGGGATATGAAAGCGGAGATCCTGAAGCTCTATGAAATATCAAAGGCCCTGAAGGAAGCCAGGTTTCAGAATGGGTCCATCAACTTCGATCAGGAGGAGGTGAAATTCCACCTGGATGAAGACGGGACCCCGACCGGGGTTTATTTCAAGGTGCAGAAAGAATCCAACTGGCTCATCGAAGAATTCATGCTCCTGGCAAACAAAAAGGTGGCCGAATATGCCAGCCGGGGGGGAAAGTACAGCAGGGAGGTGGATAAGCAACAGGAGAAAAGCGGCAAGCAGAAAGGCAAGACCTTTGTGTACCGGATCCATGATGTGCCTGACCAGGAAAAAATGGAATCCTTCACCAGGTTCATCACCAAGTTCGGTCATAACCTGAATCCGCAACAGTCGGGAAGCCAGCTTTCAAGGTCCCTGAATGCGCTGCTGGGTGAGGTGCGGGGAAAAAAAGAACAACACGTGGTGGAGATGATGGCCCTGCGATCCATGGCCAAGGCCCGCTATTCCACGAAGAATATTGGACATTACGGACTGGGTTTCAGCGATTACGCTCATTTCACTTCGCCTATCCGCAGGTATCCGGACCTGATGGCACACCGCCTGCTGGCCCATTACCTGGCGCAGGGGGAATCGAAAAATGCGGACAAATACGAAAACAGGTGCCTGCATGCATCCGATATGGAACGCAGGGCCGTCGAAGCCGAAAGGGCTTCCATCAAATACAAGCAGGTTGAGTTCATGCAGGATAAAATCGGAAAGGAATTTGAAGGGGTGGTTTCCGGTCTGACCGAGTGGGGAATTTATGTGGAAATCGTTGAGAACAAATGTGAGGGGATGATCTCCATCAAAAGCCTTGTGGATGATTTTTACGAATTTGACGAAGAAGAATACAGGATCATCGGCCGTCATACCAAACGGCAGTTTGAAATTGGGGATACGGTGAAAATAGAAGTGGTCAATGCCAATCTGTCGCGCCGGCAGCTGGATTACAAACTGGTGGAATTCGAACGGGACAGTTAAAATATTCGTAAAAAGTTGCCTGGCGCAGATTTACGCATTAATTTTAGAGAAGAGAAGCAAATACAGATTTGCATGGTTGTAGTAAAAGAAGAAGTGCGGGCACAGATCGTCCGGGTGTCACGGAAGATATTTACCAGGTACGGTTTCAGAAAGACCACCATGGAAGAAATTGCAGCTGCAACCCGGAAAGGAAAAAGTTCTATTTATTATTATTTCAAAAGCAAGGAGGATATCTTCAAAGCGGTGGTGGAAAAAGAGGCTGAAGAACTGAAAGCGGAACTGGACAGAACACTTCATGCAGACAGGACCCCCATAGAAAAACTCAAGGCTTACATTCTGTTCCGGCTACATCACGTGCGTACGGTGGAGAATTTCTATGCAGCCCTGAATGAAGAATATTTGTCCCACATGGATTTTATCCTTGAGATCAGGAGGGAATTTGACCGTCAGGAACTGTCGGTGGTCCGTGAGATCCTGAATGAAGGTATGCGGGAACATATCTTTCAGATCAACAGCGCGGAGATTGGGGCTATCGCCATTGCCACCATGATGAAAGGCCTGGAAGTGCCTTTATTTCTGAGTAATGCACATAAGACGGACCGCGGTGAACTGCTGGATGATCTGATACGCGTGCTGCTATACGGGATCATCAAACGTTAATCCGGAGTATTTTCACCGGGGATCTGCTCCGCCAGGCCTGCAGTCTGGAGCATCCTGTGAAAAATCTCCGTGTGCTGATAGATCCCGGTGAAATGATCCGCACCCGGGCCGAAGGCAAAAACAGGAATAAGCGTGGCGGAATGTCCCCCGGTGGAGAAGGTGATCAAGATATCGTTGTAATCACTTCCCCCCATTTCTCCGGGTCTGGCCGCAAGTGTGACGCCTCCGGTTTCATGATCGGCACTTACCACCACCAGGGTATTCCCGTCTTTCTCTGCAAAGTCCAGCGCCACCCGCACGGCATTCTCGAAATCACGCATTTCCGCAAGCAGGTATGCTTCATCGTTGTCGTGTCCCGCCCAGTCGATCTGGGATCCTTCCACCATCAGGAAAAAATTGTTATCGCCTGCTGAAAGGGCTTCGATGGCCAGCGAGGTGGCTTCCGGCAAAAAACCGCCCCTTCCTTCCAACATGGTAGGCATGCCTACCCCGGCCAGCACGAATCCGTATTTCCGGCCCGGTTCGGGAGCGATGCTGCTTAAACCGGTGGTATCGATGATAATCCCTTTCTCTTCCGCGGTACGGAAAAGATCCAGGCCGTCGCGGCGCTGGTTGAAAAAGCGCTTACCGCCCCCGGCAAAAAAATCGATTTCTGAATCCAGCAATTGAACGGCAATCTGCTCTTCCATGTTCCTGTGCTCCACATGGGCATAAAATGCTGCCGGGGTGGCATGGGTAACCGCAGAGGTGGCAACCACTCCCGTATTCCAGCCCATCTCCGAAACCACCTCGGTGATGTTCCGGAGCACCGTCCTTGCGGTATCCAGTCCGATGGCACCGTTGTAGGTTTTTGTCCCCGTCGCCAGCGCTGTACCGCTGGCCGCGGAATCGGTGATCTTGTGTGTGGCTGAGGAGGTGTTGATCAGTCCGATGTGCTTGAACCTGTCAAACTGGGAAGTCAGGTCGCCGAAATAATAACCGGTAGAAACCGCTGAAAGACCCATACCATCCCCGATCAGGAAGATAATGCGGGAAGGTTGCCCGGGTTTTTGGTTTTTTTCAGTGGCACCCGTACAGGCGAAGAGCGCTGTCATCAGAAGGATAGTCAAAGAGGTCCGTATCATAGTAAAATGCATGAGTCGTCAGTAATTGTGATACACATCAGTTCGTTTCAGATAACAAATAAAACAAAAGTATGTTGAAAGGGAGTAATATATTCCTGATTAAATCTGTTCCTTCAGCCATTTCGGTCGGTCGGTGGTGATGGCACCCACCCCGAGTTGGATCATCTTCCGGGCAACCTGCGGATCATTCACAGTCCAGCACCAGACTTCCAGCCCTTTTGCCATGCACCGTTTCATGAGGTTCCTGTTGATGGCCGCATACCGCACATCCACCCCGTCCAGGTTGCCCCTTACGATCTCATCCATATGTCTGATCACTCCGGAACGGAAGGAGGAAAGGTAGTAGCAGGGGATTTCCGGGTACAGGCTTTTTGTGGCCAGGATGGTTTCCAGGTCAAAGCATATGAAACTGATCCTGCCCGAATGCCAGTGGTCATCCACCACCTGTTTCAGGAATGGAAGGATCTCCCTGCCCGTTTTGATCTCAATGACCAGCATGCGGTCTTCCGGGATGGTGGACAACACCTCTTCCAGGAGCGGGATCTTTTCCTGTGCATATTTATCCAGATTGCTCTCCTTCAATTTGATGGTCAGGTTACTGAGTACCTCCCAGCTGGTTTCCCTAACCACGTGATCTTCACCTGTCAGGGACCTGGTGTTCTGATCATGCAAGAGGATCACTTTCTGGTCGGAGGTAAGCATCACATCACATTCGGCTGCATCGGCGCCCAGTTCCCAGGCAAGCCGGATGGAAGCCAGTGTATTTTCAGGTGCGAGGTAGGAAGCACCCCGGTGAGCCACATAGCGAATATCCTGCGCTGCATCCCGGTTCTGGGAAAAAGCAGCCGCCTGCAGGAGGCATGCAGCCATGAAAGTAAAAACGATCTTCTTCATTATTGAATGGTGAGAATCAAGGGTGAGCGTGAAAATTAGTTAAATTATCTGAACATGTCGGTATATTTGTAGAACAAAAGGAGTCCAATGGAGTCATTGATCTCCGGGTGGTAATGATAAGAACAAATACTTATTCCCATGGCCATTAGATTAATCAAACGACCGAAGAAATTTCTCCGAACGACCCTGATCGGGGGATTGGTGGCACTTGCACCGCTGACATTGATCATCCTGCTTTTCCGCTGGATCATCAACCTGATCGGCAGAACCCTGACACCACTGGTGGACAGGATGGTCCAGGATCCTGATGCGGATCCCTTCTTCAAACTGGCACTGTACATACTCACATTCCTGGCGATCCTGCTTATTTTCTTCGTTATCGGGCTTGTAATCCGGACCAGGATGGTTGTTTTTTTGAATAAGGCGGAAGACCTTTACCTGGCCAAAATCCCGGGATACAAGATTGCCAAAGAGACGGTACAGCAATTTTTCGGAAAGAACAAGTCGTTCTTCCAGGAAGTGGTCCTGGTGGATATTTTCAAATCCGGGGTGCTCATGACCGGATTCATAACGGACGATCAGGGAGAAGTGATCACAGTGTTCGTCCCTACGGGGCCCAATCCGACTTCGGGAAATATCTATCATATGCCCAGGGACCAGGTATTGAAAACCGATGCCACTGTGGATACGGGGATGAAATCGATCATCAGCTGCGGCGCCGGATCCGGTAATATTTTCGGTGCCGTAAAAGGGAACGGGAAACTGCCTCAGGCCTAACTGCCGGGCTCGTGCTCCTGGTCCGGTCCTGTTTTTGGCGCGAGATGCCGGAAAAAGCGTTTCTGGTTGAAAAGAATGGTGGCCACGGCGACGGTGATGCTGGCATCTGCTATGTTGAAGACCGGTCTGAAAAAAATGAAACCGGATCCTTCCCGGATCCATTCGGGATAGTTACCCCGGATGATGGGGAAATAGAACATATCCACCACTTTCCCCTGAAGCAAAGGTGCGTAGCCTCCTTCCGGAGGCAAGAACGTGGCAGGATGTACCGTTGAAGAACTGCTGAATATGACCCCGTAGAAAACCGAATCAATGATATTCCCCAAGGCGCCTGCCATGACCATGGAAAGGGTGATAATGAGGCCCGTATGCGCCTTTAGTCTGATCAGGTGGCGCAGGTAGAATCCGATGGCCACCACCGCTCCGATCCTGAAAAGGGTCAGAATGATCTTCCCTGCATTTCCGGGAATATTCAGTCCGAATGCCATTCCGTTGTTCTCGACGAAATGGATGAAAGCCCAGTTCCCCAGCAAAGGTATCTGCTGATAAAGGGTCATATGGGTCTTGACCAGGAACTTCAGGGCCTGGTCGGCCACAAGAATGACGAGTATAATGAGTATGGATTTCCTGGTTGCTGACATGAACTGGAAGAGGAACTGTCCGGCCGATCTGTTATTGCCTGGATTTTGCTTCGATACTCAGGGTTGCATGCGGCACGGCGCGCAACCGTTCCTTGGATATCAGCTTTCCTGTCTCCCTGCAAATCCCGTATGTTTTGTTCTCGATCCGCACAAGGGCACCCTGCAGGTGCTGAATGAATTTAAGCTGTCTCTGTGCAAGCCGGCCGGCCTCTTCCTTGGACAGGGTGGCAGCACCCTCTTCAAGTACTTTAAAAGTAGGGGAAGTATCCTGTGTGTCGTTACTTTCGCTCTGGGTAATGGCCGATTTCAACAACTCATAGTCTTCCTTGGCCTTCTCGAGCTTCTGCTGGATGATCTGCTTGAACTCCTGCAGCTCCGCATCCGAATATCTGTTCTTCTCACCCATGATGAAACGTATTTGGTTTTGTTAAATATACAATATTTTAATGATTAAGGGGCATTTTTCATACCCGTGTCACACGAATATTGATGTATACATCGTCATCAATATCAATGCGTTTGCTTTGATTGTTCTCGATCCGGTCGGCGAGCGAAATATTTTCTGCAAGTGTCTGAGAACCAATGTAATTTCCATGTTTCTCCACAGCCTTATTGATCAGGTTGTGCTTTTCGATGAATACATGGATCTTGTCGGTTACATCAAAGCCACTTTCCTTCCGGATATGCTGGATCCTGTTGATCAGTTCCCGGGCCACTCCTTCATGCCGGAGTTCGTCGGTAATGTGGATATCCAGTGCGACGGTAATCGATCCTTCATAGGCCACAAGCCATCCGGGTATATCCTCCGAAACGATCTCCACATCATCCAGCGTGAGCCGGACCTGCTCATCCCCCGCCCGGAGGGTGAATGTTCCCTGTTTTTCAAAGGTCCCGATCTCTTCCTGGCTCATGCTGCTGATGGCATCGCCGAGTTCTTTCATCAATTTGCCGTAGCGTGGGCCGAGTGTCTTATAGTTGGGCTTGATGCGCTTCACAATGATGCCGGCCGCATCGGTGATGTACTCGATCTCCTTCACATTTACTTCATTGAGTACAAGCGATTTGACCGATTCTACCTGTTGCTGGAACGCCTCGTCGGGGACGGGGATCATGACCTTATTCAGCGGCTGCCGTACCTTGATGTTCACCCTGCGCCTCAGTCCCAGGATCATGGACGACAACTTCTGTGCAATCTCCATGCGCGCCTCCAGCGGTTTGTCGATCAGCTCCCGGTCAGATTCGGGGAAACGTGTCAGATGAACCGAGCCTTCCGGGAAACGACCCGAAACGCTGTTCAGATCCACAAACAGTTTTTCCATGTAAAACGGGGCGATGGGAGCTGCAAGCATGGCCACAGTTTCAAGGCAGAGATAAAGGGTCTGGTAGGCAGCCAGTTTGTCCCTGTCGAATGCACCACCCCAGAACCGTTTCCTGTTGAGACGCACATACCAGTTGCTCAGGTTCTCGATGACGAATTCCTGGATCATCCTTGCCGCACGGGTGGGTTCATACTGGTCATACTCATCTGTGACATTCTGGACCAGGGAGTTGAGCAGGGAGATGATCCAACGGTCGATCTCGGGCCGTTCCGGTACGGGTACCTCCTTTTCCCGGCAGGTGAAATGGTCCACATTGGCATAGAGGGCAAAGAATGAATAGGTATTGTAAAGTGTACCGAAGAATTTCCGCTTCACCTCATCCAGGCCCGACATATCGAATTTGAGGTTGTCCCAGGGCTGCGCATTGGAGATCAGGTACCAGCGGAGCGGATCGGAACCATGCGCGGAGATGGTCCCGAACGGGTCCACCGCATTGCCCAGGCGCTTGGACATCTTGTTCCCGTTCTTATCCAGAACAAGTCCGTTGGAGACAATGTTCCTGTAGGACACCGAGTCGAACAACATGGAGGCGATGACATGCAGGGTGAAGAACCACCCCCTGGTCTGGTCGACACCCTCGGCGATGAAATCTGCCGGGAAAAGCCGGTCGAAGTCTTCTTTGTGCTCAAATGGATAATGATACTGTGCATAGGGCATGGATCCGGAATCGAACCACCCGTCTATCAGGACTGGTTCTCTGTACATCTTCTTTCCGGAAGCACTGACCAGGATGATCTCATCAACGAAAGGCCTGTGCAGATCAAAAGACTGATAATTCTCATCGGAATAATCACCCTCCACAAAATTCTCCAGTGGATTGGAATCCATGAATCCTGCAACAACCGATTTATCGATCTCTTTTTTAAGTTCTCCCACTGATCCGATGCAGATCTGCTCACGGTTATCCTCGCTGATCCAGATGGGCAGGGGAGTTCCCCAGTACCGGTCCCTCGACAGGTTCCAATCCACCAGGTTCTCCAGCCATTTCCCGAACCGTCCCGTCCCGGTGGATTCGGGTTTCCAGTTGATGGTATTGTTGAGCCTGATCATCCGCTCTTTCATGGCAGTGGTTCTGATAAACCAAGCATCCAGGGGGTAGTAGAGCACCGGTTTATCAGTGCGCCAGCAGTGGGGGTAATTGTGGACGTGCTTTTCAATCCGGAATGCTCTGTCCTCCTTCTTCAGGAATACGGCAATATCCACGTCGGTGGTGGGATCCTTTTCCGACAGCGAAGGATCGTACTCGTTCTTCACGTACCTGCCGGCGAATTCCATGTAGGTATCCAGGTTGACCTGCTCACGGACGAACTTTTCGTCCAGGTCCTCTATCCTGTAAAACCTGCCCTTCCTGTCCACCAGCGGTTGCTCATTCCCATCCCTGTCGACCACGGTGATTGCATCGATGCGGTTGGCCCGGGCAACCCGGAGGTCATCCGCCCCGAAGGTGGGTGCCGTATGCACCACGCCGGTCCCCTCGTCGGTGGTCACGAAATCACCCGTGAGGACTTTGAACGCATTCGGTCCCGGATCCACCCAGTCCAGCAGCTGCTCATAGGAAAGGCCCTCAAGCTCCTTTCCGGGAAAGGTCTTCAACAGCCTGAACGGAAGGTGCCTGGCCCCCGGCTGGTATGCATCCATATCCAGCTTCTCATCACCAGCCGGAAAATAGCGTTCCATCAGGTCTTTTGCCAGGATTACCGTAATGGGGTTCCCGGAATAGGGATTGAAGGTCCTGATGAGCGCATATTCGATTTCTTCCCCCACCGTAAGGGCCGTATTGGAAGGCAGGGTCCAGGGGGTGGTGGTCCATGCCAGGATGAACACATCCGTATCAGCATGTGCAAAGAGGAATTCCGAACGTTCGTCCCGGATCACCCTGAACTGTGCCACCACGGTGGTGTCCTTCACATCCCTGTAACATCCGGGCTGGTTGAGTTCATGGGTGCTCAATCCGGATCCCGCTGCGGGAGAATAGGGCTGGATGGAATATCCCTTGTATAGCAGATCCTTCCGGTGAAATTCCTTCAGCAGGTACCAGACAGTCTCGATATATTTGGTTTCATAGGTGATGTAGGGATCGTCCATGTTGATCCAGTAACCCATCATCAGGGTGAGCTCCTCCCACATTTCGGTGTATTTCATCACATCCTTGCGGCAGGCGGCATTGAATTCCTCGATGGAAATTTTATTACCGATGTCTTCTTTTGTGATGTTCAGTGCATTTTCAACACCCAGTTCCACAGGGAGTCCGTGCGTATCCCAGCCCGCTTTCCGCTCAACCCGGAAGCCCTGCTGGGTTTTGTACCTGCAGAAGAGATCTTTCAGGGTCCTGGCCATTACATGGTGAATACCGGGTATGCCGTTGGCTGAAGGGGGGCCCTCATAAAAAACGAAGGAGGGATCCCCCTCGCGGATCTCCAGGGATCGTTCAAAGGTCCTGTTTTCCTTCCAGAAAGTGTTGATCTCCCTGTTGATCTCAGAAAGGTCAAATTTCTTATATTCAGGGAATTTCTTGTCCATCAAGTCCTCTTTTGCAGGTATTGCTAAAATTGCACAAAGATAGATCAGTGAGATGGATTATGCAAGAGCAGCAGAAATGAGAGTTTGGGGTGGTTTTTAAAGATCTTCACATATAAGTAAACCTGGCTGCTCCTAAGCACGAAGGTTAGAAAAGACTTCGCAAAATCTGTACGTTACAATTTTATAATTCCGCGAATGATCTGTTCATAATCAGTCCTGATTTTCAGCAGGTAGTAACCCCTGTCGATGCCTGTTGTATTTATATGGCATTCGGTTGCAATTCCTTTTTTGGTTGTCTGCTTATCCTGGTAGACAAGGCGTCCGCTCAAGTTATATAATTCCAGCACGATTACATTTCCTGAGGCCTTTTCAATCGTGACATGGAAAATATCCCTTGAGGGATTCGGGTAAACGAAGATTTTGCCGTCCGGTTCAACGGATTGTATGTTTGAGGTGGCAAGGTCCACGGTTCCGGTAACCGGGATTCCGGTCAGGAGATCTCCGGATGTTGCCACAGGGGTTACTTCAAAGAAAATATAATGATTCCAGTCCGTCTCTTTGATGGTATAAGTTCTTTCGGTTGCACCAAGGATCTGGTATTTTTCAGCACCGTTTGCATATATTCCTTTAAACCATCTGTATTTTGAATCCCCCTCGGGATCTTCATTCTGATCGAAAAAAGTATAATGACCGGTCAGTTCCTCGCCTATTTCCAAATTACCACTTATGTAAACATCCAGAGCTCTGGGTGCTGAAATAAGGTCTGGCACCGGAAGTTTCACGCTGGTATAAATCCTGTATTCACTCATATCAAGTTCGATGGGTATATGAATATCAGATACTTCCAGTGAATCACCGCTAAGAAAATCATACCATGTTCCGGTTTTCGTAAAAGAAGGATCAATGGTCCCGGGATAGTTATCAAAATTTCCCATGATGGTGACATCCATCGCTTCGTGGCGCAGGTGGATGGTTTTCATCGTATCCGCCACATCTATACTGAAGTCAGGGGTGTTGAAAACAGGCTCTGAGTGTTTCAGATTGATCAGGGTTGCATAGACCTGGAAAAGTCGCTGCCTGTTCGGATCCTGGAAATAATCCCAGCGAATGGGTTTGGGTCCCAGTTTATCATTGTTGTAGAAGAGATCGTAATCATATCCCAGTTCCCCGAATTGCCAGATCATCTTGGGGCCCGGTATGGTGAAGAAGAATGCTGCACAGAGTTCTGCTCTGACCAGTGAAATGTTCAGGTTATTCCGGATATTGTAGTTGGGATTTTCGTAATTCCCCCACTTGAGAATATCATACATTTGTCTCTGCTCATCATGGCTTTCCATGTAGGTGACCAGGTGAGGTTTTCTGAATCCCCTGTTTTTGTAAGAAGCCCGAGAAAAGTCCGATTTGCCATCAAAACTCCAGCCCATCCCAGCCCTGGAATAGTTATACTGGGAATTGCCCCAGACCATCATCCCATAATCTGTCAGCACCTGTTCTTCATCGTCATCGGCAAAATGTTCAAGGATGACATAGGCCTCGGGATTCACCCTCCAGATGGTATCGGCGTATGCTTTTAATATGGAGACCCGGCTGGCATCGTACCTTGCCATTGCGGCGGCATCTCCCAGGGTATTATTCTGGGTTAAACCTTTGGACAGGTCAAACCTGTATCCATCCACATGATACTCTTCCAGCCAGTATTTCAATACCCGGTTAATGAGATATCTGGTGGCTTCACTTTCGTGATTTATATCGTATCCCACATTGAATTCATGTTTTGGTACTTGGTTAAACCATGGATTATCGGCAGCCGGACGGTCGTTCTGACTATCCCAGTACAGCCTGACCATAGGGGATTGGCTGAATGAATGGTTCAGCACAATATCAAGTATGACTGCTATCCCGTTTGAATGACAACTATCTATAAAGCACTGTAGATCCCTTTTAGGCCCATAATATTTATCAAGTGCAAAATAGTGGGAGGTATTATAGCCCCAGCTGCTGTTCCCTTCGAATTCATTGACCGGCATCAACTCGATGGCGTTCACTCCCAGTTTCTTGAAATATGATATGGAATCAATGAGTGTGCGGTAATCATGTTTTTCAATGAAATCCCTAATCAGAAGTTCATATACGATCAGTTGATCTAAAGGGGGAGGTGTAAATGCTTTATTCTTCCAATCATATTCAGGCTGAGCGGTCTGCATGTATGATGCAATTCCGCTTGTATTTCCTTCCGGATAGGGTAGTAGCCCGGGGTATGTATCCTCACTGATGAGTCTATCCTGTGGATCGCTCACTTTTTCAGCATAGGGATCACCAATGCGTATGTTGCCGTCTACAAGGTACTGGAAACGGTATTCTTTCCCGGCTTCAAGATTGTGGAGGGTGTTCCAGAAGCGATTTCCATCCGGTGTCACATGCATATAGCACTGTTCCGTAATCTCCCAGTCATTAAAATCGCCTATCACATAAACATACTCTTTCCCCGGCGCAAAAAGCACCAGCACAACCGTCGAATCGTTCAGGTAGTTGATACCATCTTTGACTCCTTCGGGCAATACTTCTACAATGACCTCCTTCCGGATCAGGTAGTAAAGTGAATCAGCCACCTCGCTGGTATCGTTTTTGGCAATGGCTTTGATCCAGGTTTTGACTTCCCGGTCCGCGATCAGGGTATCAACAATAAAGGCATCCGTTGTTTTTTGAATGATTTCATTGTCGTGAACCAGGATCAGTGAATCTGCCTGCTGAGCCCGGACCTCAACAAAAATGGTATCGTTCATCTGAACGATCAGTGAGGACTGGCCCGGTTTTATGAACTCTACATTCAGACCTTTGACATACACAGGATAGAATATGTCTCCCCCAGACAAGGTCCGTCCCACTTTCGAGTTATCAGCACTGCGAAATACAAAAGCTAGTTCATTTACCCTTTCCCCGGATAAGATTCCATAATACTCATTAATGGAGG
>DSEO01000094.1 GCA_011056635.1 Bacteroides sp. | reverse complement strand
GCCGCCGGCTGTCGAACCACGGAGGTTGTGCCTTCCGCAGTATACGGTATCACTGCTGAACCTGCTGCTTCGCACCAGCTTAGGCAGCAGTTGAATATCGTTAAAAGGGAATACGGATGAGGGACCGGGATATTTACCTGGTGCGTGAAACGGTGAATTTCACAAGGTCCTTGAGGGATTCCCTGGAGGGTGATGCGGGGAATTGATTCAGAGAATCAAGGGCCTGGTCCTTAAACTGATTCATTTTTTCCTCTGCGTACCTGATACCATTTTGATCCTTTACAAATTGGACCACTTCGCGGATCACATCCGGTCGGCGATTGCCATTTTTTATTTTTCGGATCATCCCCCTTC
Organism: Bacteroides sp.; assembly: GCA_011056635.1. GTDB lineage: Bacteria > Bacteroidota > Bacteroidia > Bacteroidales. The sequence goes on along the minus strand of DSEO01000094.1, from coordinate 15,269 downwards.
GCAATCCCGGCTCGGCTTCATTGAGGGCATAGATCAAGGGAAGGGTAAATTTCTTTTCCTTGATATCATTCCCGGTAGGTTTTCCGATCAGATTGGTGGACTGGTAATCAAAGAGGTCATCTTTAATCTGAAATGCCATTCCGATCTGGATCCCCAGTTCATGCATCCGGTCCAGGACTTCTTGGTCCGCACCGGAAGACGTTGCACCGCATGCCAGGCAGGCTGCAATCAGCGCAGCGGTTTTTTTCCGGATCACTTCATAATAGGTATCGATATCGATATTGAGGCTCCTGGATTTCTGGATCTGAAGCAGTTCACCCTCGCTCATTTCCCTTGAAGCATCCGACACGATCTCCAGCAATGCATAATCGCGGTTACGCACAGCCAGCAACAGTCCCCTGGCAAGCAGATAATCTCCAAGGAGCACGGCCACTTTTGATTTCCAGATGGCATTGATTGAGAAGACGCCTCTGCGTTCATTGGATTCATCGACCACATCATCATGCACCAGGGTGGCGGTATGCATCAGCTCAATCAGTGAAGCCGCAGTATAAGTTGATTCAGTGATTTCTCCGATCATTTTTGAGGAGAGGAATACAAATAGCGGGCGCATCTGCTTACCTTTTTTGCGCAGCAAATACCGGGTAACAATATTAAGCAGGGGAATATCGGAGGAGACTTCATCCTTGAAGCGTTTGTTGAACGCGCTCATCTCCTGCTGAACAGGTTTCCTTATCTCCTCGAGTGTGATCATCATCTCAAAATTGCATATTTATCGTGCAAATCTGAATTGCGGAAGCACATTGATTTCATCGAGCTCCGCTTCACTTCGGTTGGCTTTGCCGAGCTCGCAGGCTCGGTTCGCCTCAGCTTTGCTGCGCGGGTAAGCGAGCAGCATAAAAATAAACAATTAATCGATGATCCTTGCAGCTGGTGCGAGGAGAGTCAATTTTTTACATGGAAAAGTTAGCAAAACCGGTAGGATGACCGTCCTTTGATAAAGCATAATATTGATATATTTGTATTTGTTCAATGGAATGAAAGGTAACCAAAATGAAGCTATGGAATTTTCGGATCTTAAACCGGAGGAAGTGGAGCGGGCTGCAAGTATGATGAAGGCCATTTCGCATCCCATGAGACTGGCTATCCTGGGACACCTGAAAGAGGGGACCAGGTTGAATGTGACAGAAATACATCAATTACTGGATGTGGAACAATCCACAGCATCCCATCACCTGGGTATTCTGAAAGACAAGGGGATACTCGCTTCCACGAGGCACGGAAAAAACACCCTCTATTACCTGAAACAGGAGAATCTGAGTAAACTTGTCCGCTGTATCAGTGATTGTGTTTGTGACAATCAGAAATAGAACACTGAATGGAAAAGATCAGGATCACAAAGGAATTTGATTTTGAGATGGCGCACGCGTTGTGGAATTACGACGGCGATTGCAGGAATATTCACGGCCACTCCTACAAATTGTTTGTGACCATCCTGGGAGAACCGGTGTCTGATCGGACCAGCCCGAAATTTGGAATGGTGCTGGATTTCAAAGATCTCAGGAAAATTGTCAAACAACCCCTGGTGGATTTCCTGGATCATTCCCTGGTATTGTACAGGGAATCTGACGGTGAGGCGCTATCAGCAGTAAAAGGGTTGTACAAGAAAGTTCATGTGTTCGATTTTCAACCAACCTGTGAAAACCTGGTTCTTTTTATGGTGGATAAGATCAAATCCCTGCTTGGACCCGGACTGAAATTACAGGCAGTGAAACTGTATGAGACGACCACATCGTATGCCGAATGGTACGCAGGGGATAACAAATGACAGGGAATGGAGCAGGAAAAGAAACTATTTCTCCTTGATGCTTATGCGCTGATTTACAGGGCATATTATGCATTCATCACCAATCCGATGACCAATTCAAAGGGATTGCACACCTCCACGGTTTTCGGATTTGCCCTGACACTGGAGGAAATTTTGAGAAAGGAGAATCCTTCCCACATCGCCGTTGTATTCGATCCGCCGGGTCCCACTTTCAGGAAGGAAATGTTCGCAGATTATAAGGCTAACAGGGAAGCCATGCCGGAAGATATCGAATCTTCGATCCCCTATATCAAAACACTCATTGAAGGATTCAACATTCCCATCCTTGAACAACCCGGTTATGAAGCTGATGATGTGATCGGCACCATTGCGAAAAAAGCTGAGAAGGAAGGATACATTGTGTACATGATGACTCCGGACAAGGATTTTGCTCAGCTGGTTTCGGACAGGATCTTCATGTATAAGCCGGGGAGGGCGGGCGCTCCTCCTGAAATACTGGGTCCCGGGGAAGTCAGGGAGAAGTTCCTCGTGGAACATCCGTCACAGGTTATTGATATCCTGGCGCTATGGGGGGATACCTCCGATAATATCCCCGGGGTCCCGGGAATCGGAGAGAAAACAGCGAAAAAACTGATCAGCCAGTACAAGACGGTGGAAGGAATCTATGACAATCTGGATCAATTCCAGGGTAAACAAAAAGAAAAACTAGAAGACTCCAGGGAACAGGTGGCCCTGTCCAAGAAACTTGCGACCATTATGCTGGAAGTACCCGTGCAGGTGGATATAGAAAAAATGACCCGGGGATCAATCAACCCTTCCATGCTCCGGCAACTGTTCGAGGAACTTGAATTTAAAAATCTGGCGCAAAAGATACTGGGAGAGACGGACAGTCCGGAATCAAAGTCGCCGCATGGGGGACAGGGAACCCTGTTTGGCCAGGAAGAAATCTCCGAAAAGAGCTTGAAAGAGAACGCATACGACTCCATTCAAACGGTCAAACACCACTATGAACTCATCCGTGACATCGAAGGAGTCAAAACACTTGCAGGAAAACTATCAGCGTTGAAGGAATTCTGTTTCGACACTGAAACCACCGGCCTCGATTTCATGGATGCTGATCTGGTGGGCATCGCCTTCAGCTGGGAAGCACATCGGGCTTATTATGTTGCCTTCGGGCAGAATGATGCGGAGATACAACAATGGCTGAATATCCTGAAGGAGCCGCTGCATAACCGGGAAATCAGAAAAATCGGACAGAATCTGAAGTACGATCTCCATATATTAAAAAACTACGGCATCGATGTGCAGGGAAATATGTTTGACACAATGGTTGCACATTTTATCCTGCAGCCGGAACAGAAGCATAATCTGAATATCCTGGCGGAGCAGTACCTGGGATATACCATGGTAAAAATTGAAGCGCTGATCGGGAAGAAAGGAGTGGCACAATCATCCTTCAGGTCTGTATCGCTGGAAGACGCAAAGGAATATGCGGGAGAAGATGCAGATATTACCTTTCAGCTCTCGGGGATCTTTCGTAACCAACTGAGGAAAGAAGGATTTTCAACGCTTTCGGATCAGATAGAAATGCCGCTTGTGCCGGTTTTGATGAAAATGGAACATGCGGGTGTACGGCTGGATGTGGACGCATTGAAGGGCTTTGCAGAGGTGCTTAAAAAGGAAATCCTGGCCCTTGAGCAAGATATTTATGACCTGGCCGGATTCCAGTTCAACATAGGTTCTCCCAGGCAACTGGGAGAGGTGCTTTTTGACAGATTGAAAATTATCTCCGATCCCAGGAAAACAAAGACAAAACAGTATGCTACCGGTGAAGAGGTACTGCTCCAGTTGACCGATAAACACCCCATTGTAAATCAAGTACTGGAGCATAGGTCTTTGAGAAAGCTCCTGTCCACCTATGTGGATAACCTGCCCCACCTGGTACATCCGAAAACAGGCAAAATACACACATCCTTCAACCAGGTGCAGGTAACCACAGGACGGCTCTCCTCGGTCAACCCGAACCTTCAAAACATCCCCATCAGGGAGGAAAGAGGCAGGGAGATCCGGAAAGCGTTTCTGCCTACGGGGGAGAACAACCTGTTTCTGTCGGCCGACTATTCACAGATTGAATTGAGGCTCATGGCCCATCTCAGCGAGGACACCCAGATGATCGAAGCGTTTGTGAATAATGAGGATATTCATACGGCAACCGCCGCCAAAATATTCAGAGTGGGAACGGAGGAAGTGACCAGGGAGATGCGCAGTAAGGCAAAGACTGCCAATTTCGGGATCATTTACGGGATTTCTGCTTTCGGCCTTTCACAACGCATGCGCATTTCCAGAACCGAGGCCAGGGAGTTGATCGATGGTTATTTTGCCACATACCCGGGGGTAAGGGCTTATATGGACCGGTGTGTCAAAACAGCCCGGGAGAAAGGATATGTGGAAACCATGTACGGCCGGCGCAGAAATCTGCCGGACATCCATTCCAGAAATTCAGTGGTTCGGGGAAATGCGGAAAGAAACGCCATCAATACGCCTATTCAGGGTTCAGCGGCAGATGTGATCAAGATAGCGATGGTGAATATCCAGGAAGCTTTTGAAGCACAAAAGCTTCAAAGCCGCATGATCCTGCAGGTACACGACGAACTGACTTTTGATGTGCTGCAAGGGGAACTGGAACGGGTACAGCGGATCGTTAAGGACCGGATGGAGAATGCCACGGAATTGCGGGTTCCGCTCACCGTGGAGATGGGAACCGGTTCCAACTGGCTGGAAGCACATTGACGCTCACTCAATGATGCCGGCCGCGATTTCCACGTCCCCGCTCCCTGATAGAATTTCTTCCACAGCACCCGGTTCAAGCAGGATCTCCTTTGCTTTATCCAGCTGACTGTCATCCTGGATCTGCGCAAGGATCCTTCCTGACTGATAATAATAACGGTTAATAATTTCCTCGTTCAGTATCTGCCGGATTTCATCACTGAAAGTTCCCAGATCCTTCAGGTTGTTATGGGCCAGTTTCTGTTCAAGCCGGGTAAATTCATCGCTCGCAAGCTCATAGTATTTTTCTCGCCTGGCAGTTTGTACCAGGCTGTTGAATATCTTTTCGCTTGCCGTCTGAAACTCAAAATCCTGCTTTTCCACAAAATCCTTGAATGCATCGTATTCCTGATCCGTGATGCTGAATACATCCGGAGAAGCGATCTTTTCATGGGTAGCCCGGTACATGGTCGCATAATCAAAAATGAGGTTCTGGGTGTAAAGCTGAAGCGTTATCTCGGAAAGATCTTCGGGTATTACCTCCAAATCCGGACGAATGCCCCCGCCGTCATAAACCAGCCTGCCTTTCCTGGTCTCATACTCCGAGATGAGCGAATCGGGCACTACACCCACACTGCCATCCTCATTCCGGTTGGAATAATCCAGGGCCTGAATACATCGCCCACTGGGTATGTAATATTTAGCGGTTGTTACTTTAAGTTGTGCATTATATTTCAGGGGACGTGTTGTCTGGACAAGTCCTTTGCCGAAAGTACGTTGTCCCACAATCACTGCACGGTCCAGGTCCTGCAGGGCTCCTGCCACGATTTCCGAGGCTGAAGCGGATCCGCGGTTGATCAATACAACAAGCGGAATTTCCGTGTCCAGCGGTTCCTTCTGGGTGATATAATCCGAGTCCCACTGGGTAACTTTTCCCCGGGTGCTGACGATGAGTTCCCCTTTTCCCACAAAAAAATTGCAGATCCTGACCGCTTCTATGAGCAGTCCGCCCGGATTGCTTCGCAAATCTAGTACCAGTGACTTCATGTCCTGGTTTCTTTTCAGCGTTTTCAGTGCATCCTCCACCTCTTTTCCAGCTCCGGAAGTAAAGTTGGCGATCCGGATATAACCCGTTTGGGAGTCGATCATTCCGTAGTAAGGAACATTGGGAATGGAGATGGTTTTCCGGATCAGGGTAAATTCCAGGGGTTTATCCTGACCATAGCGATCGATGGAAATCCGGATCTCTGTTCCGGGCTTACCTTTCAACCGGTCACTTACAGATTCGATGGGTTGATTCTTCGTGGAAAAGCCATCCACCTTCAGGATAATGTCCCCTGCCCGCAATCCCGCTTCGGCTGCAGGAAATCCTTCATAGGGATCTGCGATCATCACATAATCACCTGATTTCCGGATCAGGGACCCGATACCGCCGTACTCCCCGGTGGTCTGAAACTGAAATTCGTCCAGATTCGATTCGGGAATATAGGTAGTGTAAGGATCCAGTGATGAAAGCATGGCATCGATGCTGGTGGTCACAAGCTTTTCAGGGTCTGTTTCATCCACATAGAACATATTGAGCTCCCTGAAAAGGGTATAATAAATATCCAGGTTCTTTACCAGCTCAAGGTCTTTATTACGGAGTGTGGTGAAACCTGCTCCCAGAAAGATGACGAGCAATCCAGCCAGATATATCTTTCGCTTCATACCAGGGTTTTTTTAATCAGGATAAAAGAACTACAAATATACCGGAAAAAAAATAGTGTACATCTGTATATCCCCGACCGGGACTGTTATTTATCTTTGTATGCAAATTATGTGCGCATGTGGGGGCAGGATTCTATTTCAGAAGCGGTATTCCGTTTTTCACAGCTCGCGGGCGGAACCCTGCCGGCAGGAAACGAACTATCCGCGGTGGAACAGGTCCAGGTGTTCCATCCGGCCTGGTTTTTCTTTTTGTTATTTGTATTTGCCGGATTTCTAGCCTGGATCAGGTCTTATTACGGTAATGTGATCATTCAGACAGTTCAGGCTTCCACCAATTACCAGGTAGCCATTCGGATGTTCAGAGATAACAGCCTGCTTCAGAAACAACTGGACCAGGCGTTGTATCTGTTTTATTTCCTGAATATGTCTTTTTTGCTCCTTCTGCTGGAGACCGGTTTTCAACTTCAGCCCTACGGATTGGACGGAATCAACCTCTTTTTCTTTAATCTTGCATTCCTGGTGGGAATCTTTCTGGCCAGGATTGTACTGCTCAATGTGGCCGGGTTTCTGTTCGACAGGGTTAATTTATTCAGGGAATATCTTTATAACATATTCATATTTAATAAATTAGCCGGCATTTGCGTATTGCCGCTGCTTCCTCTGATGGCTTATACAGGCGGATGGATCCGGGATATATTCCACTGGACCGGAATTGTGGTGGTCCTTCTCATTGTCCTGCTGAGAGTTGCGAGAAGTATCGTCTTTTCTTTCAAGAAAGATATTTCAATATTCTATTTGTTTGTGTATCTTTGTGCCCTTGAAACAGTACCTCTAATACTGTTATATCGATGGATTGAGGGCGTCCTGTAAGTTGAGATTTAAGAAAAACATTTATGGGAAGAATAAGGAAGATTCTCGTATCTCAGCCAGAACCTGAGAATAACAAATCCCCCTATTTTGATTTAGCAAGCAAACATAATTTAAAGATTGATTTTCGTCCTTTCATTCATGTTGAGGGGGTAAGTGCAAAGGATTTCAGGCAGGAAAAGATCGATCTGGGAGCGCATACGGCCGTAATTTTCACAAGTAAAACAGCCATCGATCACTACTTCAGAATGGCTGAGGAAACACGGACCCACATCCCCGAGACGATGAAATACTTCTGCATTTCTGAATCTACGGCCTATTACCTGCAGAAGTACATCGTATACCGAAAACGAAAGATCTTTTTCGGAAAAGGAATGATCAATGACCTCATTGAGGTTATGTTGAAACACAGGGATGAGGTATTCCTTCTGCCGCTCTCCGCCGCACATAAAGAGGAAATCCCGGTGCTGCTGAAAAAGAATAATTTCAATTTCACCAAGGCGATACTGTACCGGACCGAATGCAGCGATCTTTCAGACCTGGCCGATGTGAATTATGACATCCTGGTGTTTTACAGTCCGTCCGGTATTAAATCGCTCTTTCAGAACTTTCCTGATTTTAAGCAGAACGAGACCAAGATCGCATCCTTTGGCGCGAAGACTGCCAAAGCAGTGCATGAAGCAGGGCTCAGGCTTGATATCATGGCTCCCCAGCCAATGGCTCCTTCCATGACCATGGCCCTGGAGAATTTCATCATAGAGTTCAACAAGAACAATGGAAAAGGCTGACCTTGTCCGGTTTTTCTTTTCATAAGGGGGAAAGGATCACCAGCCGGAGGATTCTGTCTTCCCTTTTCACCCAGGGGAAAATCATTCATTCACATCCATACAGGATCCTGTACAAGGTATCCCTGGGCGGCAACTATCCGGCATCGGTAGCTTTTTCGGTTCCCAAGAGGCTTTTCAAAAGGGCAGTGGACAGGAATCTGCTGAAACGCAGGACCCGGGAAGCTTACAGGCTGAACAAACCTTATTTTTACTCCCATTTGCACACATTGGGCTGTCAGGTGCAGCTGGTCATCCTTTATCAGCATAACAGTATCATGGATTTTCAGGCCATGCAGGATGCGCTCAGGAGGGGAATTGAAAAATTGCTGCAGGAAATTCCCCGAATTCATTAAATTTAATCACGTATCACAAATCAAATTCACCCATGAAATCCCGGACCATTTTCGCTGCCTGCCTGCTGGCATTACTAACCTCTGTGCATCAATGTGACCGGACCTCCGGTGCGGGTGCTCTGAAGGTACCCGATTACAATCCGCTGGTCAAAGCTTTTACGAGCGGCCTGATTTCGGCTGAATCGGGGATCCGGATCCAGTTTGCCGAGGATTTCAGAGATTCAATGAAAGCAAATACACCGGTCAAAGAAAAAGCCATTACCTTTTCTCCGCCACTGGAGGGTACGCTCGTGTACCTGGACCGGCGTACCATAGAATTCCGACCGGCGGAAAAACTTCCGAGAGGCACCACTTTCCAGGCAAAGCTCAGGCTGGATAAATTATTTCCCGGGATTTCGGGAAAGGAAATCTTTGAGTTTGAATTTCATACCATTGCACAGCATCTGGATATCCGCATGGATGAATTCCGGCCTTATAACGATTACAGTCCGAAGCTGAATTATATTACCGGATCTGTTGTGACCGCCGATGCAGCGGAGTTCGGGGCGTTGGAAAACCTGTTGTATGCAACACAGCAGGGCGAAAAGCTTCCCCTGGTGTGGGACCATGATCCGGGAGGTAAGATGCACCGGTTCACCATTGACAGCGTTTCCCGGTCTGATAATGATTCCGAGGTGCTGGTACATTATGACGGATCGGTGATCGGTGCCACACAAAAAGGCGTGGAGACCTTCACCATTCCTTCGCTGGGATCCTTCAGGCTGATCTCGGACCGGGTGGTGCAGTATCCGGAACAGCACGTAGTGTTAAGTTTTTCCGATCCGATCCGCAGAGAGCAAAATCTTCAGGGGCTCATTCACCTGGAGACAGATACCGACGTACGATTTTCGGTAAGCGGAAATAACATCCTGGTATATCCGGCAGTCAGGCAAAACGGAACCGTAAAACTGTTCATCGAACAGGGGATCCGGAACTCAGCCGGTAAAGGATTGACAACCAGGGAAACCATCTCCGTTCAGTTCCAGGCGCTATACCCGGCCGTGGAACTGATGGGAGAAGGTGTGATCATTCCCCAGTCCGATGAGGTTCTTCTGCCATTCAAAGCCGTAAACCTGAAAGCTGTGGACGTCCGGGTCATACAGATCTTTGAGGATAATATGGCCCAGTTCCTCCAGGTGAACCAGCTTTCCGGCAGTCAAGAATTAAAGCGGGCCGGCAGGTTGATCCTGAATAAACAGGTTGAACTGCGATCGGACCGATCCATCAATTACGGAGCATGGAATACCTTTTCCCTCAACCTCACAGAACTGGTAAAAACAGAACCGGGAGCCCTGTACCGGATAGAGATAGGGTTCAGGCAACAGCATTCGATGTTTCCCTGTGAGGGAACGGAACTAACTGAAACGGTCCTGCAGGAAACGGATATTTTTGAAGAGGCCGGACAGGATGAGCCTTCTTACTGGGATTCCTACGAAAGTTATTATTCTTACTACGATTATTACGAATATAACGGATATGAATGGGAAGACCGTGAGGATCCCTGTAAACCCGCATATTATGGCAACAGGCGGAGTGTGAGCCGGAACATCCTTTGCAGCAACCTGGGGATCATTGCCAAAAAAGGATCGGACCGGGAACTGCTGGTTACCGTAACGGATCTTCTGCAGGCCGGGCCGCTGCAGAATGTGTCGGTCAGCATCTACAACTTTCAGCAGCAGCTTATGCAGGAAGGAACGACGGATTCCCAGGGTACTGTCAGGTTCGCATGTGACGGTCAGCCATTTTTGATTGTGGCCGAATCAGGGGCACATAAAGGGTATTTGAAGCTGAATGACGGATCTGCACTTTCCCTGAGCATGTTCGATGTGTCGGGGAGCGTGGTGAAGAACGGGCTCAAAGGGTTCATTTACGGAGAGCGCGGTGTCTGGCGTCCGGGGGATTCCCTGTACATCAACCTGATTCTGAATGATGACGAAAATCCGCTGCCTGAATCACACCCGGTTCTGTTCGAACTGAAGGATCCGAGGGGGAGACAGGTAGCCAGCAGGATGGTACGGGGCGATGGATCCGGTTTTTTTTCCTTTCATACGGTGACCGAACCCGGGGCCCCGACCGGCCATTATACCGTGATCGCGGGTGTGGGAGGGACGCAATTTACGAAACTGATCCGCGTGGAGTCCATCAAACCAAACAGGTTGAAGATTGACCTATCCTTCAGGGGGGATACCATTTATCCGGATCTGGGCCCGGTCAGGGGTACCCTTTTCAGCAAGTGGCTTACAGGGGCCACGGCGAGAAACCTGAGAGCCGAGGTGGAAGTGCTTCTCAAACCTGCCAGTACCTCCTTTGCCGGATACAAAGATTTTATATTTGAAGATCCCTCCAGGCAGCTGGTCTCCTACCCGGCACAGTTCTTTTCCGGTGAGCTGGACGGATCGGGCAATGCAGCGTTCGCACAATCGCTGGATATCACAGGCGAGGCACCCGGAATGTTACAGGCGCTCTTTACCACAAGGGTATTTGAACAATCGGGTGATTTCAGCATTGACCAGAAAAGCGTGATCTGTTCGCCCTACAAAATTTACTTAGGCATCAGGCCGCCCTCCGGAGATGAAAGAGGGGTGCTACTCACCGATACCATGCACCGGGTAAGGGTGGTCAGCCTGGATCCTTCCGGAAGGCCTGTATCAAGGGTCGGATTGCAGGTCAGCGTATATAAACTGGACTGGAGATGGTGGTGGCAATCCTCCTATGAGGACCTGCCTTCCTATATGGGAAATAATTACCTCAATCCTGTGTATTCCACCACAATTTCCACAAAGAACGGGGAAGGATCTTTTTCCTTTCGCATTGAATACCCGGAATGGGGCAGGTACCTGGTCCGGGTGCAGAACGGAACAAGTGGTCACGCTGCAGCAGCAGTGGTGTATGTGGACTGGCCGGGCTGGGCGGGCCGGTCCGACCGGAAGGATCCGGAAACCGCATCAATTTTAACTTTTAGTTCAGATAAGGCATCTTACAAAGTTGGAGAAGAAGCAGTAGTAACCATTCCTTCATCCATGCAGGGAAGGCTGCTTATCAGCATGGAAAACGGATCGCGCGTGATCCGACAGGAATGGGTCCAGACTACGGGTGATGAGGTCCGTTACAGGTTTAATGTTACGCGGGAAATGACGCCCAATATTTACCTGTATGCCACTTTGATACAACCTCACGCCGGTACAGAAAACGATCTTCCCATCCGGTTGTTCGGCGTGATCCCCATCCGCGTGGAAGATCCGGGAACAAAATTGCAACCCGTGATCGAAATGGAAGATGAACTCGCGCCCAACAGCGTTGTAAAGATTACCATTTCGGAAGCTTCGAGGAAAAAGATGACCTATACCCTGGCCATCGTGGATGATGGATTGCTTGACCTGACCAGGTTCAAAACCCCCGATCCCTGGCAATCTTTTTATGCCAGGGAAGCCCTGGGTGTAAAAACCTGGGATATGTTCGAATATGTCATGGGAGCGTATGGTGGCCGGATCGATGGGGTGTACAATATCGGGGGCGATGAAGAGGAGCAGGGAGTTGGAGCCAGTGAAGCCAGGAGGTTTCCTCCCATGGTCAGATTCCTGGGGCCCTTTACGCTGGAAGGGAAAAGCCGGACCCACAGGGTAACCATTCCCAATTATATAGGTTCGGTGAGAACGATGGTGGTGGCCGGATACGCTGGATCCTACGGTATGGCGGAAAAAACCGTCCCGGTCAGGCAACCCCTGATGGTCCTTGCAACCCTTCCCAGGGTTCTGGGTCCGGGCGAAACGGTTTCCCTGCCGGTGAATGTGTTTGTCATGGATGATAAGATCAGGAAGGTGAATGTGAAGCTGGAAACCAACGAACTTCTGATTGCAGAGGAGAACCTGAAGGATGTCACTTTTCAGGGTGCGGGTGACAGGATCGTGGACTTCACACTGAAAACTCCTGAAAGGACGGGAGTGGCCAGGGTAAAAGTGACTGTCACCTCCGGGAGGGAAGTGGCCAGCCATGAAATTGAACTGAACGTGCGGTCTTCCAATCCCCCGGTGACCAGGTACCAGACCGCGGTGCTGGATCCGGGAATTTCCATGGATGAATCATTGCAGTATGTGGGAATGCCCGGTACCAACGACCTCACCCTTGAGGTGTCGAACATCCCCCCCGTGGATTTCGGCAGGAGGTTGAAATACCTGATAGGATTCCCCCACGGATGCATCGAGCAGGTCACCTCGGCCGTATTTCCCCAGCTTTACCTGGCAGAAGTGGTGGATGTGGGAGAAGATGTCAGGCAAAAAACCACATCCAACGTGGAAGCCGGGATTCGCAGAATGTCCGCTTTTCAGCTGCCTGACGGTTCATTTTCCTACTGGCCGGGAGGCGGGACCCCGTCACCCTGGGGAACCTCCTATGCAGGTCATTTCATGATTGAAGCGGGAAACAAAGGATATGCGGTGCCGCCATCCCTGCTCAACCAGTGGAAGAAATATCAGCGAAAAACAGCAAGGGGATGGTCTTCCTCGGGGAGGAAAACGGATTTTGAACTGAGACAGGAACAATTGTTACAGGCCTACAGGCTTTTTACCCTGGGCCTCGCGGGCGAACCGGAACTGGGTGCCATGAACCGACTGAGGGAACGTTCCGACCTTACCGGTGAATCCAGGTGGCGGCTGGCCGCAGCTTATTCCCTTGCAGGTCAGCATGAAACAGCAAAAGAACTGGTCAGGAGCGCTTCGACGGAAACAGCGGATTACAGCCATCCGGGAGCTACCTTCGGATCGGGAACGCGCGACATGGCAATGATCCTGGAAACCATGGTCCTGATGGGCATGCGGGATGAAGCACTGCCGGTCATGGAGATGATCGCTTCCAGGCTGTCGGGCGAACGTTGGATGAGTACCCAGACCACCGCATATGCCCTGGTAGCCATCGCAAAATTCACGGGTGGCGTCAAAAGCGGGAAAACACTGAAATTCTCCTATGCATTTGACCGGTCGGAAACCGTGCAGGCGGAAACCGGTTTGCATATTGCCCGGATCGATCTGGATCCGGGAGGTGCTGCCGGGGGAAACCTGAAAGTAACCAATCGCAGCGACGGAATGATGTATGTGCGGATCATCCAGCGGGGTACGCCCGTACCCGGCAGTGAAGCGCCAATCAGTCAGCATCTTTCGGTGCAGGCGGATTATACGGATATGGAGGGGAACCGCATTGAAATCGAGGATCTTTACCAGGGTACCGATTTCCTTGCCGTATACAGCATATCCAATCCGGGTACGGCAGGTCATCTGGAGAATCTGGCTCTCACGACCATTTTTCCATCGGGGTGGGAGATCCACCAGGAACGGATGTTCCAAACCCTGGGTGAGTCGGAACCTTTCGAGTACCGGGATTACAGGGATGACCGGGTCATGACTTACTTCAGCCTTCCTCCGGGCAGGTCTGTTTCCTATACAGTGCGCCTGAATGCAGCCTACATGGGAAGGTTCTACCTGCCTTCTGTGCAGGCAGAAGAATTATACAGAAATGATATTCAGGTGCTTATTCCCGGAAGGTGGATCGAGATAGAACGCATGGAATAGGAAAGGGGACCCTGATCGTGCTCCTGTTCGGGTACTGGAAGATCCTGGTGGCGGTCGCCGTTGCCGGATTCCTCTTCTGGATCATGATACCCCGTTCGCTGTTCAGCGACCCCCTGTCAACGGTTGTGTACGACAGGAACGAAACGCTTCTGGGGGCAAGGATAGCAGCTGACGGACAGTGGAGGTTCCCATGGGAGGATTCATTGCCGCCGAAGTACAAACAGGCACTGATCCAATACGAGGACCGCCATTTTTATGCACATCCGGGTATTTATCCGCCCAGCATCCTGCGTGCATTGTATCAGAATATCCGGCAGGGGAAAGTTGTCAGCGGGGGCAGCACCCTGACCATGCAGGTCATGCGCATGGCCCGAAAGGACAGGGACAGGAATATCCTGCAGAAAATCATAGAATCTGTCCTGGCCGTCCGGCTGGAACTGACCGCTTCCAAGGATGAGATCCTGCTGGCCTATGCTTCCAATGCACCTTTCGGCGGCAACGTCGTGGGTCTGGAGGCTGCATCGTGGAGGTACTTCGGGACCGGTCCCCACAACCTGTCCTGGGCCGAATCGGCACTGCTGGCCGTACTTCCCAATGCCCCGTCCCTGATCCACCCCGGCAGGAACAGGGAACAGCTGAAGGAGAAGAGGGATCGGCTGCTCCGGAACTTGTATGCGGAAGGGATCATCGACAGTCTGACCTGCGAAATGGCGAGCAAAGAACCCGTTCCCGGTCAGCCCCTTCCGCTGCCGGACCATGCAGCCCATCTCACGGATCATTTTTTGATGCGTGATCCGGGGAAGAAAATCAGAACCACCCTGCGTGCTGATCTGCAGACGGGCGTCGTCGAGCTGGTTGAAATCCATCACCGGAAGCTGAGCCGGAACCAGGTACATAACCTCGCCTGCCTGGTCATGGAGGTGGAATCGGGTAATGTACTGGCTTACGTGGGCAATACACGACCGGAAGGAAATGCGTTTCACGAGAATCATGTGGATGTGATCAGGGCTGCCAGAAGCACGGGAAGTATTCTCAAACCGTTCCTTTTTGCGGCGATGCTCGACAGGGGATTGATCCTGCCCGGGACGCTGGTCCCCGATATCCCACTGCAGTATGACGGTTATTCTCCGAAGAATTATGAACGGGGTTACGAAGGCGCGGTTCCCGCCTATCAGGCCCTGGAGCGTTCTCTCAACGTCCCATCCGTCGTCATGCTGGAAAAATACGGGGTACAATTATTCCTCGGTCTGCTGAATAATCTTGGTTTTACCACTTTTGACAAAACTTCCTCCCATTACGGTTTATCGCTGATCCTGGGCGG
>DSEO01000197.1 GCA_011056635.1 Bacteroides sp. | reverse complement strand
CGCCCCGTCCTCCACAAACCAGGAAGCCAGTTCAACTTCTGTGATGGATTCGCCGGGACTGGGTATTTTAATTTCCAGGGTCATTTTTATCTGTTTTTTGCTTTTCTCTTTCAAAATAATAATGCTGTTTCAGGATCTCCTTCCTGGAGCTTCCGATGACACACTGCAGACCGCAATATACATTCTGCAGTTCGCATGTGCATTCTCTGAACACTTTGTCAATGATCTCAACCTGACTGATCTCGTGGAGTTTGAAAAGACCCGTGGCGGGACTGCCCGATGGCATCCTGGTCACGGGAATAACCGCTGTCTCCTTCATGACATTCCGGATATAGTACCAGGCACCCATGTTCTCCGGCTCTTCCTGCACCCAGAGCGTTAACATATTGTTTTTGTATTTACGCAGAATACGGCTTACCTGCTTTTCAGGGAAGGGGAAGATTTGTTCGAGCCTGATCAGGGCAATATCCCGCACGCCCAGCTTCTCCTTTCTTGCCAGCAGGTCGTAATAAATTTTTCCGCTGCAAAGCACCACGCGTCTGACTTCTTCCACATGTGTATCCGGGTCGTCGTAAACCATCTCGAATTTTCCCTTTTCCAGGTCTTCCATCCGTGAAATACATTTCGGGTGCCTGAGGAGACTTTTGGGAGTGAATATGATGAGTGGTACCCTGCTTCCTTTTTTCATATGGTTCCGCAGGGCGTGGAACAGGTTGGCAGGAGTGGTGGGATTGATCAGATGCATGTTGCTTCTTGCTGCCAGGTTGAGGAACCGTTCCAAACGTGCGCTGGAATGTTCGGGGCCCTGGCCCTCATACCCGTGTGGCAGGTACAGCACCAGTCCGTTCATCACGCCCCATTTCTCTTCCGCACTGGATATATACTGGTCCACGATTACCTGTGCCACATTTACAAAATCACCGTACTGCGCTTCCCAGATGGTGAGGTTCCGGGGAGAGGCCATGGCATATCCGTATTCAAAGCCGAGCACCCCGTATTCATTCAGCGGAGAGTTATAGATATCGAACCGGGGCTGGTTTTCTTCCAGGTATTTCAGCGGAAAATAACTCTCAGTGGTTTCCGTCACCACCATCCCCGCATGCCTGTGCGAGAAAGTTCCCCGGATGCTGTCCTGACCGCTGATCCTGACGGGGTTACCTTCGAGCAGCAGCGAACCGTATGCCATCAGTTCCCCGAGCGCCCAGTCCAGCCGGTTCTCCCTGATCATTCTGTCCCTTTCTTCCACCAGTTTTATGGTCTTTTTGAAGAAGGCAAGATCTTCCGGAAGATGGTTGAGCTTTGAGACGATCTGCTTCAATGACTGCAATGGAACCCCGGTCTGGAGCGTCTCCGCGAAATCCTTTTCAGCGGCGTACTCCATGCCCTGCCATTCGGATTCCATGAACTGCTGGATAGACACCCGTTTCTTCTTTCTCGATTGCGAGAGCTTTTCTTCCAGCAAATCATCAAAGTCCGCCTCTGCCCGGGCGGCATCCTCGCTGGCCAGTACACCCTTTGTAATGAGGTCCTGTTTATAGATATCCCTGGTATTGGGGTGATCGGCGATGGCCCTGTACAGGAGAGGCTGGGTGAATCTGGGTTCATCCCCCTCATTGTGACCGTATTTCCGGTACGCCAGGATATCAATAAAAACATCGGTATGGAAGACCTGCCTGTATTCAATGGCCATCCGGATCACATGGATCAGTCCCTCCACATCATCCCCGTTCACATGCCAGATGGGCGCTTTGATTACCTTTCCCACATCGGTACAGTAAGTACTGGAACGGGCATCCAGGTAATTGGTGGTGAATCCCACCTGGTTATTGATCACCAGGTGGATCGTGCCCCCTGTTTTGTACCCTTCCAGTTCTGACATCTGAATTACCTCATAGACCACTCCCTGTCCGGCGATGGCAGCATCACCATGGATAATAATGGGAACCAGCTTGTTGTTATCTCCCCCGTAAATGTGGTCGATCCTCGCCCTGGACACACCCTGGATCACGGGCGCGGAGGACTCCAGGTGTGATGGGTTGGGGACGATGTTCAGGATCACCGTTTTATTTTCAGCGGTCCGCACCTTATTCCCGTAACCCAGGTGGTATTTCACATCGCCGAGACTGATATGCTGTTCATAGGACTCACCCTCGAATTCCTTGAAAATATTTTCCACGGGTTTCTTCAGCACATTGGCCAGTACATTCAGCCTTCCACGGTGGGCCATTCCGATATTGAACTCCATGACCCCGAGCCGGGATCCACTTTCCACCAGATCGTTCATGGCAGGAATCAGGATCTCTGCTCCTTCTATGGAGAATCGTTTCTGGCCCACGAATTTCTTATGGATGAATTTCTCAAATCCGATGGCCTCTTTGAGCCAGTGGTATATTTTCAGTTTTTCTTCCTTCGAAAATTTTGTGCGGTTTTTGCTTTTTTCAATCCGTTCCTGCAACCAGCTGATCTTTTCAGGATTCCTGATAAACATGTATTCAGACCCGATGTTCCCGCAGTAGGTCTGTTTCAGGTGATCAGCGATATCGCGGAGGGGTGCTTTCCCGATCCCGATCTCCATCCCCGCATGATAGGCGACATCCAGCTTTTGCTCCGAAAGGCCGTAATTCTCCAGGTCCAGCGTGGGGAAATGTTTCCGTCTGGTACGGACCGGGTTTGTTTTGGTGAACAGGTGTCCCCGTTTCCTGTACCCGTTGATCAGGTTCATCACCCTGAACTCTTCATGAAATGTAAGGCTTTCGGACTCGGGGTGACTGAAATCCCGCCTGGCCAGATCAAATCCCTGGAAAAAATGAAGCCAGCTTGGATCGATTGAACCGGGGTCTTCCCTGTATTTCAGGTACAGTGCTTCTACGGCTTCTGTGTCGAGGTGCTGCAGGAAAGACAGGTCATCCATCAGATAGGGATCCAGGTTTATCAGGTAACAAACAGCAGCTCATTTTGTTGACACGATCCAACCGGTTATCGGATCTCACTGTAATATTTCATGAACTGCATCCTTTCAAAAGCTGCGGGATTTTTTTGATAGTCTTCGGTCGCCTTCCCCTTGAATGCTTCAATGGACTGGTATCCTTGCTCATCCATCCACTTTTCCATCCTTTTCAGCATTCTTCCTATCTGATCCGGGCCATGTTTATATAGTGTGGAGGCAACCTGGACTGCCGAGGCACCGGCAAGCAACATTTTTATCGCATCTTCACCCGTGTGGATACCTGTGGAGGCTGCCAGATCACACCCTGATTTGCGGGACATGATCGCGATCCACCTGAGGGTTTCTGACTGTTCTTCGGGTGTTGAGAAATATTTACCCTTCACCATGGCGCCTTTCTCAATGTCAATGTCCGGGGTGTAAAAGCGGTTAAACATGACGATGCCTGCAATGCCCGTTTCTGAGAGGGCTTTCACTGTAAGCCCCATTCGGGTGAAGTACCTGCTTATTTTGATGGATACCGGAATGGACACGGTGCCGAGCACCTTTTCAATGATTTTAAAATAAACCTTTTCAAATTCCTTGCTTTCGAAATCGGCCGGATTCAGGAAGAGGTTGAGTTCAAGTCCGTCTGCTCCTGCCTCCTCTGTTTTACCGGTAAAGTAGGTCCAGTCCTCGTATGTGACACAATTGATGCTGGCGATGACCGGGATGTCAACTGCTTTTTTGGCTTCTCTGATCAGCTCCAGGTAATTTCCGAGACTGTCTTCACGGATATGCAGATCAATGTAATCCAGGGTTTCGGAGAGTCCGGAATAGATCACAGGGTTTTTTTCAGCCTCTCTGAGCTGCTGATTGACCTCCAGCAGGATCTCTTCTTCAAAAATCGACTTGAGTACCACTGCCCCCGCACCACTCCTGGCCAGGGTCTTGATACTTTCCAGCGAGCCGGTCATGCCGCAGCTGGCAGCGATGATGGGATTCTTCATGGTCAATCCCATGTATTTCGTGGCGAGGTTCTTCATGGTCCTATAGTACTTTTTTTGTACGACATATAATTTTCCGCAAACTACCCTACTTTCAAGTCGGGGACCCGGTAAAGTGCGTAAAAGTATAAAAAAAATAGCCGCTTATCCTAAATTAAAAGAACTTTGGCCCCGCGTATCTTCCTGTTCTTGAGTTCCAGCAGGGCAATGTTTGCATCCTCCAGCGAATATTCCTGGATGTCCGGCTGAATGGGGATCTGAGCGGCCAGCCGGAGGAATTCATGGACATCACTCCGGGCCACATTGGCTACACTTTTGATCTCCTTTTCCATCCAGAGATGTTCCGGATAATCAAGCTCCAGCAGGGTTTCCTTATCATGATCCTCTTTCCGGATGGCATTGATCACCAGTCTTCCTCCGGGCTTCAGATGCTTCATGGCTTCGACTACGGGCTTCCATACGGGAGTGGTGTCAATGATGCAATCGAGCAGCTCCGGAGGTGAGTCCGCGGTGTCACCAGCCCAGACAGCTCCGATTTCCATGGCGAATTCCCGCTCTTTGGGACTTCTGGCAAAGACGAAGATCTTTGAAGCAGGGAAGCGGTACCTGGTTATTTTAAGGACCAGGTGGGCGGATGCCCCGAAACCGGTCAGTCCCAGATTCTGACCATTCTGCAGTCCGGTCAGCTTCAGGGACCGGTATCCGATTGCTCCGGCACAGAGCAGCGGGGCTGCTTCTGCATCTGAAAATATATCCGGGATCGGGAATGCGGATGCGGCGGGTACGGTCATGAACTCGGCATAACCTCCGTTCGCATCCCTCCCGGTAGCTTTAAATTCATTGCATAGGTTTTCATTCCCTTCGAGGCAATATTTACACCTGCCGCAAGAAGAAAATATCCATGCCACGCCCAGACGGTCTCCTTGCTGTATTCCTTCCACATGCCTTCCTGTGGCTTCCACAATTCCCACTACCTGATGCCCCAATACCACCGGCAGATGCGGAGGGGGAGTCCTGCCTTCAATCTCGTCCAGTTCCGTATGGCATACTCCGCATGTTCTGATCCTCAGCAACACTTCGTCATCCCCCGGGACCGGATCAGGGATCGAAGCCAGCACCAGTGGCTCCCGTTCTTTCTCAAGACTCGAAAGTCTCTCGAGGATCATCGCTTTCATTTCCGCCAGATTTTTTATGAAAAGATCCGAAAAGTATATGAAATATAACCATTTTTATTCTATATAACATGATCCTTTCATTTCCTGCCTGTTTTCACTATTTTTCCTGTAAAATTGGGGATTTTGGAATAATTGATAGCAGGACGTGTATGAATAAAATTGTCGCAAAAACGTATTTCTCGGAATCCGTTGTGAAGCTTGTTGTGGATGCACCCCGCATTGCAAAAAGCCGGCGGGCGGGTCATTTTGTGATTGTCCGGACCGGGGAAAAAGGTGAGCGGATCCCGCTTACTATTGCAGATGCGGATATGGATCAGGGAACCATCACCCTTGTCATCCAGAAAGTAGGAGTCACCTCGGCCAGACTCTGCAGCCTTGAGGCCGGGGATTTCATTACGGATGTGGTTGGTCCGCTGGGGAAGCCCACCCACATTGGGAAGGTGGGTACGGTACTCGCCTCAGGCGGGGGCGTCGGGGTGGCGCCTTTGCTGCCCATTGTTGAGGCTTTCAAAAAGGCTGGGAATAAACTGATCACCGTTCTGGCTGCAAGGACGAAAGAACTGATCATCCTCGAGGATCAGATGCGTAGGCATTCCGATGAGGTGATCATCATGACAGATGACGGGTCTTACGGAAAAAAGGGACTCGTTACCCAGGGCATGGAAGAGGTGATTGCCCGTGAGAAGATCGATCTGGCAGTCACGGTTGGCCCTGCCATCATGATGAAATATGCTTCGTTGCTTACCGGAAAATACAACATACCGACCGTGGCCAGCCTGAATACGCTGATGATGGACGGGACCGGGATGTGCGGGGCCTGCAGGGTGACGGTGGATGGGAAGACACAGTTTGTATGTGTGGACGGCCCCGAATTCGACGCGCACAAGGTTGATTTTGATGAGATGCTGCTGAGGCTCGATGCGTATAAGTCCGCCGAAACAGAGGCTTACGAAAAATACCTCGAAAGTCACATCAAAGCATAGTCCATGGAAGATCGGAAGGCCTACTTAAAGAAGGAGCGGGAGCAGGAATGGAGGGTGGAATTGCGGGGAAAAATGAAGAACAGGGAACGGACCGAGCTGGACCGGGTGGTGATGTCCGAGCAGGACCCCGGAGTGCGTAACAGAAATTTTACCGAGGTGAACCGGGGATTGACCGCGGAGCAGGCAATCACCGAAGCCAGCCGTTGCCTGGACTGTGTGAATCCGACCTGTATCACGGGTTGTCCGGTGGAGATCAATATTCCCAAATTCATCAAAAAGATTGAGGCGGGCGAATTCATGGAGGCAGCGAAGGTCCTGAAGGAAACCAACACGCTTCCCGCAGTGTGCGGACGGGTTTGTCCCCAGGAAGTACAATGCGAACAGGCCTGTTTTTACACGCAGAAGTTGAAGAAACCGGCGGTGGCCATCGGATATCTTGAAAGATTTGCAGCGGATTATGAGCAGCAGAGCGGTAAGATATCGGTACCTGAAATTCTTTCAAGAAAGGGGAGGAGGGTCGCGTCCATCGGTTCCGGTCCCGCCGGTCTGGCTTTCGCGGGCGACATGGCAAAAATGGGGTATGATGTCACTGTATTTGAAGCGCTTCACGAGATCGGGGGAGTTCTGAAATACGGGATACCGGAATTCCGCCTTCCCAACAAGATTGTGGATGTGGAGATCGATATTCTGAAAAAAATGGGGGTGAAATTCGTGACCAATTTCGTTGTGGGAAAAACTGCCACCATGAAAGATCTGAAACAGGAGGGATTCGAGGCTTTTCTTGTGGGAAGCGGGGCAGGATTGCCGAATTTCATGCACATACCCGGGGAGAATTATATCGGAATTTACTCCTCCAATGAATACCTGACCAGGGTGAACCTGATGCATGCAGCCGATCCGGATTATGATACCCCCATGATCAGCGGTAAAAAAGTGGCAGTCATCGGGGGAGGGAATACAGCCATGGATTCCGTCAGAACTTCAAAACGACTGGGAGCCGATCGGTCCATGATCATCTACCGGCGGTCCATAGAAGAGATGCCGGCCAGGGTGGAGGAGATCAAACACGCCAGGGAGGAAGGGATCGAATTTCTCAACCTGCATAATCCGGTGGAATATTTTGCCGATGACCGGGGAAGAGTAAACAGGATGCGGGTACAGAAAATGGAACTTGGAGCGCCTGACGCATCCGGTCGCAGACGGCCCATTCCCATTGAAGGGTCGGAGTATGAGATCGATGTGGACATGGTGGTGGTAAGCGTGGGTGTTTCTCCGAATCCCTTGATCCCCGGGAGCATGAAACAACTGGATGTGACAAAATGGGGAACGATCCATGTGGACCCGGACACCATGCAGACCTCAATTCCTGAGATGTTTGCCGGCGGAGACATTGTGAGGGGCGGGGCCACGGTCATCCTGGCCATGGGAGACGGGAGAAAAGCTGCAACAGCCATGGATCACTATCTCAATGGGAATTGATTATAATTTGTAAATTTGCAGCCATCCAGAAAAACCTTTGAATATGACAATCGGAGTCCTGAGGGAAGACAAGCATGAGAACAGGGTGTGTTTGCTGCCCGAACATCTTCCTTCCCTGACCAAAAAAAATATTTCGGTCCTCATCGAATCAGAAGCCGGGAAGGCATCTTTCGCCGATGATAAACAGTACGAAGAGGCAGGAGCAAAAATCCGGAGCCGGAGCCAGATCCTCAAAGAGGCTGACGTATTGCTGAAACTCAATGTGTCGGCCGATGAAACGCTTCCCGAAGGAAAAGTGCTGATCTCCCTCTTAAATCCCCTGGGCAATAATGCGCTTGTGAAAAAACTGGCCCGGACGAATGTGACTTCCTTCAGCCTGGATATGATCCCCCGCATTACAAGGGCCCAGGCGGTGGACATCCTCTCTTCCATGGCAACCGTTGCAGGATATAAAGCTGTCCTTGTGGCAGCGGTCCAGCTGCCCGGATTTTTCCCCATGTTCATGTCTGCTTCCGGGACCATCAAGCCTTCCAGGGTTTTGATCCTGGGTGCCGGTGTGGCCGGGCTCCAGGCGCTGGCAACAGCAAGGAAACTGGGAGCTGTGGTGGAAGTATTCGATGTCAGGTCCGCCGTGAAAGAAGAGGTGTTGAGCCTGGGCGGGAAATTTGTGGAAGTTGAAGGTGCGGTGGATGATGCGGCGGCCGGAGGGTATGCAGTGGAGCAGAGCGAAGCGTATAAGCAGAAGCAGGGGGAACTGATCCAGCAAAGGGCCATGCTGTCCGATGTGATCATTACCACGGCCCAGATCCCAGGAATGAAAGCACCGGTATTGATTCGCCGGGAGACCGTGGAAGCCATGAAACCGGGATCTGTGATCATTGACCTTGCAGCAGCCACAGGAGGAAATTGCGAACTGACAAAAAAGGATGAAACCGTGGTTCACAACAGGGTAACCATCATCGGGAATTCAAACTTTCCTTCAACCATGCCTGCAGATGCAAGCAAAATGCTGGGAAAGAATATGGTCAATTTCCTGGAGTTGATGTTCGATGATGAAGGGAACCTGAACCTGGATGTGGAAGACGAGATTGTGCAGCAAACCTGCATCACCCGGAACGGCGAAATTGTGCATGAAAGGATCCGGGAAAAATAATTGTTTAACTGACTCTTAAAACCAATCATATGGAAGGCATCTTACAGTTTTTCTTTTCCAATAAGGAAACCATATTCATCATAGCCCTGACGATCTTTCTGGGGCTTGAGGTCATATCCAATGTTCCTTCAGTCCTTCATACTCCGCTGATGTCGGGAGCAAATGCCATCAGTGGAGTGATCATTATCGGGGGGATCATCCTGGTAGGCCATGCGGACCTTGCCAACCTTTCCGAAGGATCCCACCTGCTGAACCTGGTCCTTGGTATTTTCGCGTTGCTTTTCGGTACGCTCAACGTAATAGGAGGATTCGTGGTCACCGACCGAATGCTGGAAATGTTTAAAAAGAAAAAGAAATAATCCGGAAAGACCATGATGACAACAGCGATTACCAACGGAGACATCATCCTCGAATTCAGCTACCTGCTTTCAGCCATATTTTTTGTTGTCGGACTGAAACTGCTGAGCAATCCGGAGACCGCAAGAAGAGGGAACCTCTGGGCTGCTTCGGGCATGCTTCTTGCGATGATCACAACCATTGTGCTTCACAGGAATGCAGATGGTGAAAGCATCCGGGTGGCCAACCTGGTCATTATCCTGGGGGCCATTGTGCTGGGCGGTATTTTTGGAGCCCTGGTAGCCCGGCGCATTAAAATGACCGCCATGCCCCAGCTCGTTTCCATATTTAATGCAAGCGGGGGCGCAGCATCCGCACTTGTGGCCCTGATCGAATTTTCAAATCCGGAAAACGAATCGGCACTGGTTACCTTGCTGGGACTGGTGATCGGGAGTATAGCATTCAGCGGAAGCATGATCGCCTACGGTAAACTGGATGGCAGGATCAAAGATCTGTTTTCCCGCTGGCTGACCTATGTGAATCTGCTGATCCTGGCAGGCATTCTCTTTTTGCTGGTCTTGGTCCTGGTTTCCGGGATGCCATTTGAAACAAAGCAGACGCTCGTATATGTGCTTCTGGCTGTTTCACTGGTGTACGGAGTTTCCTTCGTTATGCCCATCGGCGGGGCCGATATGCCCGTGGTTATCTCGCTGCTGAACAGTTTTACAGGGATCGCAGCCGCCATGGCTGGATTCATCTACCAGAACCAGGCCATGATCCTTGGCGGTATTTTCGTTGGTGCAGCAGGGATGATCCTAACCCTCCTGATGTGCAAGGCCATGAACCGGTCGCTGATCAATGTGATCATCGGTGCCTTCGGAGGGGGGGGTGCCGGGGTGGACCGGGAGAAGGGAATTGTGAAAGAGATTTCAGTCACCGATGCGGCCGTGATGCTCAACTACAGCAGCAGGGTGGTGATCGTTCCCGGGTACGGGCTGGCAGTGGCACAGGCCCAGCATATATGCAGTGAAATGGATCAGTTGCTGGAGGCCAACGGTGTTGAGGTAAAATATGCCATTCACCCGGTGGCGGGCCGCATGCCGGGGCATATGAATGTATTGCTGGCAGAGGCGGATGTGCCCTATGAAAAACTTGTGGAGATGGATGAGATCAATCCCGATATGCCAAAGACCGATGTGGTGGTGGTGATCGGGGCCAATGATGTGGTCAATCCGGCCGCCCTGGATGACCCGTCCAGTCCCATCTACGGCATGCCCATCATCAAAGTCCACGAAGCCAAAAATGTGATCGTGATGAAGCGGGGAATGGGCAAGGGATATGCCGCCATTGAGAACTATCTTTTCTACGCGGATAACACCCGGATGCTGTTCGGCAATGCCAAAGACTCGCTTCAGAAGCTGGTCACCGAGATCAAGGCGCTGTAACATACTTCGACAATTATCGTAGAAACCGCTGTGTGGGCGACATACAGCGGTTTTTTTATAGTCCGCCAAGTTGGAGAGATCAGGCCAGATGAGCAAAATCAGACAGGAATGCTGTTCATCAATGGAATCGGATATTCTATCAAAATTAATATTATTCAGCCTGAATATGTTGATAATCTTTTGAAGGTCGGTGGATCATCATCGTCCGGATATTATAACTTTATATATATATGTCATTATATTGATTCACTGTATCATAATTAAGCAACAATTTTCAGTGTGGTGTGACCGAGTGGTGTGGTTGCTTATATGAAAAGTTTTCAGACGACTCATTGATGCGATCCTCCTGACGGTTAATATGCTGAGAAAAGTACACCCCGGTACAGTTGATCATCACATGCACATGCATGTTAGAGGATTCGTGTTTCGAATTGCCTTCCTGCTGTACCTCCTGTTTGGTGTCCCCTTACTGCTTCTCTCCCAGGATACATACATTTCGGCACAGTCAGGTGACTGGGACAGAGCTGCCACATGGACAGGGTCTCCGGGCACCCCGGATGGGAATGATATTGTCATTATCCAGTCCGGTCACACTGTGCGTATCGCAAGGGGAAATAGTGAGAGTGCCTTTTCTTTATATTTGGAGCCAGGCGGTGTACTGGACATGCAGAACAGGGCTTTGTACATTGGAGGAACTCTTATTGTGGATGGCACCGTAACCTCCAGTGATAATTCGCAAAGAAGCCTTGAATTTGCAGGAAGTACACTCGGCGGCACCGGGACAATAGCCATCAACAGTGCAAGTCAGTCTGTCGTCATTGCTACTGATGCAGACGTCTTAGCCACTGCCCGACTGACAGTTTTTGGAAACGTAAGCATCCTGGCCGGAGTTACCGTCACCAATCAGGGGTATCTGGAGATTTATGGAAACCTGGATGGTGCGAACACCACGACATCTGTCTGGATCAACGATACTGATTCGGAGATAGAAGTCGGTGGTTTACTCATGGAAACAGGAGTGCTGCATGCATC
This sequence comes from Bacteroides sp., assembly GCA_011056635.1. Lineage (GTDB taxonomy): Bacteria > Bacteroidota > Bacteroidia > Bacteroidales. Next base: position 4,209 of record DSEO01000197.1, on the reverse strand, counting down.
TGCTTCCGGGAATACAGTCACCTATGTGCAGCAGGGAGACCAGTCTGTTAAAACCCCAGTCTCATCCACTTATCATAACCTTGTCATATCCGGGACTGGCATCAAGACCATTTATGGAGGACTGATCATCGATAATGATATCCACATCCGATCAGGCACACTGGATGGCAATGGATATGATCTTGAAATAGGGGGTAACTGGACAAATGAAAGTGATTATGAAGAAAATACGGGTACTGTAACATTCAATGGTACAGGCGACCAAATCATTCTGAATGCTGAGGGTGAAATATTTTACGATCTGGCCGTCAGTAAAAATTCGGGTTTAATTATCCTTGAGGGTAATGTTCAGGCTACAAACAGCCTGGCAATGAATTCGGGGATTATTGATGCGGGAAGCCATACGCTGACCCTTGGATCAGGTCTCACCAGCCCGGGAGGTCTGCTATATACTGCCGGTCATATCAACGGGTATTTTGAAAGATGGATCAATGCGGCAGGCACATATGCATTTCCTGTAGGATCTGTCTCTAACAGCCAATCCATTGAACTGACGCTTAACGGATTACAAACAGGCGGTTCCCTGATTTCCAGGTTTGTTGCATCGCATGCCGGCAGTGCGGGATTGCCTCTGTTTGATGCCCCGGATTCTGTGTTCAATGAATTTGTGGATGGATACTGGAGTATTATCCACAGAAATAATTTCAGGTTAGGTGCAGCCAATTCTTATGATATAAACCTGGATGGAAACGGATTCACCTCATTTCCCATTAATCACTCCACACGGGTGCTTACCAGGTCGGACGCTAGCAGTCCGTGGACGGCAGAGGGCCTCCATGTGGTCCCGGCGGGAACAATTGCGGGAAGATCCGGTCTTTCCACCCTTGCGGCAGAGTATGTGCTCGGGGATATAACGAAATGTTCCCGGCCTGTAACTTCTGCCATTACAGGTCTTAATGAGGTTTGTACGGGAACATCGTCAGTATCTTATTCTGTTATTGATAATCCTCCAAATACTTACATCTGGTATATAACGGGAGGGACACAGATTGCCGGGGGAAACTCAAGCAGCATCACGGTGGACTGGGGCCCTGATGGTATGGAACAGGGAAATGTCCGTGTGGTAGAATATAATACCTGCAGCCAGGGAGTGCCTGTGGATCTGCAGGTGACCATTCATTCCATAAAACCTGACGACATCACCGGAAGGACATCAGTTGCCGAGAACACCACCGGGGTGCCCTACGCTGTACCCGCAATGAGTGATTATACCTATACCTGGACGATCACAGGCGGCACACAGGCCTCAGGGGGGACCACAGACAGCATTACCGTTGACTGGGGAAGCAATGGAACCGGTTTTGTCAGTGTGGTTGCCCTGAAAACGGGGTGTGAGCCTGCACCTGCCGTCCAGCTTGAAGTGAATAAATACGTGGTCATTGAGAGCGTGACCTCCGGTAGCTGGAACACCCCTTCCACCTGGGATTGCGGATGCGTGCCTCTTCCGACGGATAATGTCAGGATCAATAATACCCATACCGTGACCCTTAGTACAGGTGGATCGGGGACCGAGGTCAATCATTTCATGATCGAAATTGGAGGTTCTTTGAATCCCAGTAACAGGAGCATGATCATCCACGGCAATTTCGATCTGAACGGGAGATACCTTTCAGGTGGCAGGGACCTGGAAATGGATGGATTTGGTAAATACATTGATGGAGTGGGGACCCTGGAGCGCGGAATCCTACTCTCAGCAAATATGTATGTGGCATCTACCGCAGCATTAGAAATTACAGGCGGGGATGTGGAGGTGGGGGACGGTGTGAGAGTCTCGAACCATGGTTCAATCATTATCGGGGAAGACTTGACCGGATCAAATGCCTCCAGCACCTGGGTCAATGAAGCATATGCTGCATTGCGCATCAGGGGCGACCTTTTCAGCGGAAATGGAATACTTGATGCATCTTCCGCTGATAATTCAGTATACTATGACGGAACAGGTAATCAGGCAATTAAAACGCCTTTAACAAATTATTTTAATTTAATCTCAGGGGGCAGTGGGGTTAAAAGCCTCACAGACAACCTGGATGTAGATGGTGACCTGACAACAGAGGTGGGAAGCACCCTGGATGTAACGGCAGGAAATTATTCAATCAATCTTGCGGGTGACTGGATCAATCTCGGAGGCATTTTTAATGAACAGGGAGGTACTGTCATCCTCGATGGAACAGCGGATCAGACCATCACTGGTGAAGAGACATTCTATGACCTGTCATATACATCTGGGGCCGATCTGTATCTCAATAATCATGTTACCGCATCGCAAACACTTTCAATGTACGGCGGGAACATTTATACACAGGGGAACAGGATTACACTCGGGACTGGAACAGGAAATCCGGGAAGCCTGGATTATTTATCCGGTACTGTGGTGGGTCAATGCGAAAGGTGGGTCACGGCAACGGGTACGCCTTACCTTTTTCCAGTGGGTACAGGCTCCTATTACAGACCGGATGTTCTCACCTTTAACAATCTCGCAGCCGGATCGGTGATCAGTGAATTTATTGCCACTGATCCCGGTTCAAACGGGCTTCCCTTGAGTGAAGCTACTGTGAATATTACCGGTCAGTACACCGAAGGTTACTGGTCCCTGACTTCAGCCAATGGCTTCAGTTCAATGGATTATAACATACAGCTTGATGCTTCCGGATTCAGCAGTTATTCCATCATTCCGGGGACCAGGATTATCAGCCGGTTATCAGGAGGAAACTGGATCCTTGATGGTATCCATGCTTCAGCTATACCACCTGTACTCTACAGAAATAACCTGACAGGAGGGATCTCCACAACCGGTACACATTACGCTATCGGTCATGTGGTTTGTGGCGGATTAAGCATTGAAAGAACCATCACCAACGTCAGTTGTAACGGGGGGAATGACGGTGCCATTGATATAACCATGGTAGGGGGGACTGCTCCCTATACCTATAGCTGGGACCATGGACCTGCAACAGAAGATGTCAACTCCCTGAATGCAGGTATATATTTGGTTCATGTGACAGATACTGACGGATGTGAAATTGACAGTGCTTTCACAGTTACTGAACCGGATCCACTCGGTGCAACCCTGGACTTTGTGCCGGTAACCTGTCTCGGCGGTAATGATGGTTCGATCACCATATCTTCTCCAGTTGGAGGAAGTGGATTGTTTGAGTACACCATAGATGGAGGGGTGAGCTGGCAGGCATCCGGTTCATATACAGGTCTCTTTGCCGGCACCTACGATGTCCGTTTGAGGGATGCACTGGCAATCGCATGTGAGATGATTCTTGATGCTTCGCTGGTCCTGACAGAACCCAATGATGCCATACCACCCGTGGCTGTCTGCCGGGATGTCACTGTCCAACTGGATATGACTGGAAACGTTTCTATTTCTAACCTTGATATTGATAACGGCAGTTACGACAATTGCGGGATTGCCTTAATGACACTGGATGTTACTGATTTTACCTGTCTGGACCTGGGTACAAATACGGTGACCCTCACCATTTTTGATGATGCTGGCAACAGTGATTTCTGCATATCTACAGTCACAGTAGATGACAATATCCCCCCCACTGCTTCCAACCCTGCACCTATCAATGTTGAGTGTTCGGCAGATGTACCGGCTCCGGATATCACGGTCGTGACGGATGAAGCTGACAACTGCACAGCGTTACCTGTCGTTGCCTTTGTTTCTGATGTAAGTGACGGTAATACATGCCCGGAAGTAATTACAAGAACATATAGTGTCACGGATGACTTTGGCAACTCGATCAACGTAATCCAGACCATCACGGTTGATGACAACACCCCGCCCACTGCTTCCAACCCTGCTCCGATCAGTGTGGAGTGTGCAGCGGATGTTCCGGTTCCTGATATAAGTGTAGTAACTGACGAAGCGGATAACTGCACGGCAGTACCGACCGTTACCTGGGTGGAGGATGTCTCGGATGGCAATACCTGCCCGGAGGAGATCACCAGGAGCTACCGTGTGGAAGATGCATGTGGCAATGCTGTCCTGGTTTACCAGACCATCACGATAGATGACAATACCCCGCCCACTGCTTCGAATCCTGCCCCGATCAATGTTGAGTGTGCAGGCGATGTTCCGGTTCCGGATGTAAGTGTAGTAACAGACGAAGCGGATAATTGCACGGCAGTACCTGT
>DSEO01000229.1 GCA_011056635.1 Bacteroides sp. | reverse complement strand
GGACTGGATTCACCCGGGGGACTGGGTGCTTCCGTAAACCGGTAGACCGTGATATCACGGATCACCGTATCGACTGTGATGGCCTCCGGAACCGGGGAAGAAGGGCTATCGCCGAGCTCATCCATTCTGGCATAAAGCAGATCCGCCATCAGCTGCCTGTCACGTGCCTTTTTTTCCCATACCATGATCTGTTTCTGCCATACCCAGCGATCGTTGGGATCGTCCGATTGCATCACCTTGATCCGGGTGGAGGAGACCAGGTCCTTCAGGGAATCTGATGCGGCCTGGTGTTTCAGTGCCTCTGCCAGCACTGCCCTGTGTGCCTGCACAGATACCGGTGGTGTATCCCTGCCGGGCACAGAAGTTTCGCCCGTTCCCGTCGTGGTTCTCCTGCCCGTGCCGGTCCCTATCCTGCCACCGGCCACTTCCTGACCGCTGCCCGATACAGATTCGAGCTCTGCAAGGGCATCGGAGGCCGCATCACCGAGCGATGCGATCTGCCTGAGCACTTCTGGTCGACCGGAAGGAATTTTCTTTTTGGGTTCGCTCACATGTACACGGTAAACCGTTACGGTACTGTCGGTGCCCTGCCGGGAGGAAAAGAACATCATCATGCCCAGGTCCGATCCGGGCAGCAGGAGATACTCATCCATTGCAGAATTGATGGGAAATCCCAGATTGATCGGCGCTGACCATTCATCCCTCTCCCGGTCGTAATGCGACTTGTACAGGTCAAATCCTCCGATTCCCCCTCGGCCGTTAGAGGCAAAATAGAGGTCATTTTCAATGGGATCGAAGTAAGGAAGCAGTTCATCCATGTCGCTGTTCAGGTCCCTGAGCTCCTCCGGCTCACCCCACGTTGCCCCGCTACCCCTCCTGATCCTGAAAAGCTGTAATCCTCCCCGCCCCCGCTTGTTATAACCCGCAAAATAGGCATAACTGCCCCTGGCCGGAAGTGCAGGCAGGAACATCAGGCTGCTCAGCGCATTTCTGTCCTCGCCGGGTTGAAAATACCCGGGATCCTTCCGCTGCAGGTTGCCACCTTTCATGTTAATCTGGGAATATTGCACCGAATCACTGAGATCGATAAATGTCACATGTACCACCTCACAGGGGTTGTAAGTGGCAGTAATCTCCCCGGCGCTCCTGCAGGTATTGATCAGATGTTCCACCTGGTAATCCTTTAATTCGTACCGGGTGGCCTCCTGTTCGAAACGGGTGTAGAATTTCTCCGCTTCCCGGAAATCATACAGCCGGTGGTATGCCGAACCCAGGTAATAATGAACGTTGGCGGGAACTCCCCTTGAGGAGGCGTAATACAGCAGTTCCACAGCTTCGTCCAGATCCGTGTTCAGTTCCACCATACAGACACCGGCGTAGTACCTGTAAAGGGCCTCAGCAGGGTACCTGTCCATCAGCACCCTGAAATCTTCAAGCGCCTTTCCATATTCCCCTTTTTGGAAGGCGGTGATTGACCTCGACCTGATCTCCTGATCGTTCATCCGGGGATCCTGGCCGGAGAGAGTCGGCTGGATCAGGCAGATCATCAGTCCTGCCAAAGCCAGAAAACATCTTGCGGTAGTTGTAAACATATTGCCCGAATATCTGTTGAATGCATTGCGCGAGCGCTTGTTTTGCGCTGATCAAAAATAGCAATAATAAATGGTGCTTTTGCACCAAATCTTTGTACATTTAAAAACTGTAACAGATATGTCAGCACTGAAACCTGGAGACCCGGCTCCCCCCGTGGATGCTGTGGATCAGAACGGAGAAAGAATTACGCTTGAAGATTTTAAAGGGAAAAAGGTCGTATTATATTTCTATCCCAAGGATCAAACACCCGGCTGCACCGCGGAAGCCTGTGACCTGCGGGATCATTATGCGCAATTCCGGCAACAGGGGTACGAGATCATCGGTGTAAGCGCCGATAGCGAAGAATCACACCGGAAATTCATCAGCAAATACGACCTCCCGTTCAGGCTGATCTCGGATGTTGATAAAAAAGTGATGCAGGATTACGGAGCCTGGGGTGAAAAAAAACTGTATGGGAAATCCTACATGGGAACGATCAGGAAGACTTTCATCATCAATGAGAAAGGCGTCATCGAGAAGATCATAGACAAGGTGGATACAAAAAAGCACAGTCAGCAGATATTTAGCGAGTGATCACATTAATCAGTAAAAAGCGATATGAGCAACGGTAAAGAAAGCGATAACAGGCAGGAAAAATTGAAAGCCCTTCAGCTTACCCTGGACAAGATCGAGAAGGGCTATGGCAAAGGAACCATTATGAAACTGGGGGATAACGCCATTGAAAATGTACCGGTCATTCCTTCCGGATCCATCGGGCTTGACCTGGCGCTCGGCGTGGGCGGATACCCCCGGGGGCGGGTCATTGAGATCTATGGCCCGGAAGCCTCCGGTAAAACCACACTGGCCATTCATGCCATAGCTGAAGCACAGAAAAGCGGGGGAATTGCCGCCTTCATTGACGCCGAGCATGCCTTTGACCGCTTTTATGCCAAAAAACTGGGGGTAGATATTGAAAATCTGTATATCTCCCAGCCTGATAACGGGGAGCAGGCGCTGGAAATCGCCGATCACCTGATCCGTTCCGGTGCCATTGACATCATTGTGATAGATTCCGTGGCCGCACTCACCCCGAAGGCGGAGATTGAAGGGGAAATGGGTGATTCTAAAATGGGATTGCAGGCCAGGCTGATGTCCCAGGCACTGCGCAAGCTGACTGCCAACATCAGCCGGACCCACACCACCTGCTTTTTCATTAACCAGCTCCGAGAAAAGATCGGGGTGATGTTCGGGAACCCGGAGACCACCACCGGCGGGAATGCCCTGAAATTTTACGCGTCAGTCCGCGTGGACATCAGGCGCATCGGACAGATCAAGGAGGGGGAGGATGTGCAGGGCAGCAGAACCCGCGTCAAGGTGGTGAAGAACAAACTGGCGCCACCTTTCCGCAAGGCTGAATTTGACATCCTTTACGGTGAGGGGATCTCCAGGGCCGGAGAACTGATCGACATGGGAGTGGATCTGGGGATCCTGAAAAAGAGCGGTTCATGGTTCAGTTACGGGGACACCCGGCTGGGACAGGGAAGAGATGCAGTGAAAAACCTGCTCAGGGATAACCCTGAACTGTCGGAAGAAGTGGAGTCAAAAATCATAGCAGCCCTCCAGGCAAAGGAAGAATAGCCCATCCTACCGGTCGCCATTTAAGCATTTTTCGTATATTGGGCCATATCTCAACCCGGTCTGAAGGATGAATTTCCTGCTGCATTTTATCTTTATTGCTTCCTTTCTCCTGATTTACATCATTGCGATCATTGTCCTGAAACCATTCAGGATCCACCACAAAAGACCGGTTTCAACCGTTTTTATCAAGGTGAGTTACCTGATCTACCTGGCCTGTTTCATGCTGCTGGCCTATTTGGTCCTGTTCTTTTCACCGGCGATCGAACCGGAGGAGGATACCGCGGAGGAAAGGATCCTGAATTTATTTACCCTTTTCAGTGTCCTTGCTTTTTTCATCCCCAACATCGGTATCATGGTGCGCAGACGGATCGGGTCCTGGCGGATCACCTACAACTACCTGTTTACCGCCCTCAATTTCATTATCGCTGCGGGATTGATATGGTTTATCAGTGATATGCCCTGGCAATTCAGGTAACGCTACAAAGGGCCATGGCCTTTTCGATCTTCTCCTGCTCCGTCATTTCACCCTCCAGCCAGTGGATCACAATTCCCCTTTTCTCCATGCCCCGGAAATAGGTCATCTGCCGCTTTGCAAACCGGTGAATGGCCGTATTGAGTTTCATATGCATTTCTTCGAAGGTAAGCTCTTTCCGGAGATACCTGGTGATAATCCGGTACTCCAGGCCATAGTATTCCATCCTTTCCGGGGGAATGCCCCTTTCAAGCAACCCCTGCACCTCTTCAACCATTCCGCCCGCCAGCCGCTCGTCAAGCCGCTGAGTGATTCTCCTCCTGCGGTTTTCCCTGTCATACCGTATTCCCAGCACCAGCGAGGCAGACGGGGAGGGTAAATCATCCGTCCCGGATATCCCCGCGCGGTCATGCTGATATTCGGCAATCTCAATGGCCCTGATCAGACGCTTCCTGCTGCCCGTATCGGTTATATTGTGCAGGGGGCCGTGCGCTGCAAGGATCTCCCGCAGGGTTTTCATGTCCTTTCCCTCCAGTTCCTCCCTGAGCGCTTTGTTCACAGGTACCCCGACCAGCCGGTAATTGCGCAGGACCGATTCCAGGTAGAGCCCCGTTCCCCCGCACATGACCGGCACCCTTCCTTTTTTTCTGATCTGTCCGTATGCCTCTTTAAAATCCAGCATGAATCGATACACATTATACTCCTCCCCGGCATCTGCAATATCGATCAGGTGAAAGTGCACCCGTTCCCCGTCGACCAAATAATCGCCATAATCCTTTCCCGTTCCCAGATCCATCCCCCTGTAAACCTGCCTTGAATCGGCACTGATGATCTCTCCTCCCAGGCGATGGGCCAGAATGGCCGCAAAACGGGTCTTTCCGGCAGCCGTGTGTCCCAGCACCGTAACCAGGTCCGGTTTTCTTTGTTCCATAGGGTTCAAATTTACCGAAATGAGCGGTTTTTTATAACTTTGGAGCCGTAAATCCCATGGCGAACCGGATCAACATAAAGAACAAGAAGGCCTACCACGACTACGAAATCCTGGACAAGTACGTGGCGGGAATGCAGCTGCAGGGAACCGAGATCAAGTCCATCCGCCAGGGGAAGGTGAGTCTGGCGGAAGCATACTGCGTATTTATCCGCGATGAACTCTATGTGAGGGGACTGCAGGTTGCCGACTATGCCCTGGGAAGCTACAACAGGCACGAACCGGGACGCGACCGGAAATTGCTGCTGAACAGGACCGAACTGAAGAAACTGCAGCGGAAAGTTAAGGAAAGCGGACTGACCATTACCGCACTGAGGATCTTTCTGTCCGATACGGGTTATGCCAAGCTGGAGATCGGACTGGCCAGGGGAAAGAAGGAGTATGATAAGCGGGAAACCATCAAACGGAAAGATACCCAGCGCCAGATGGACCGCCTGAAGAAGATCAAATGAGTTTCAGGGGGTGAAGGGTGGACAATCATCCTCACTGTGAAAAGAAGAATTCGTTCACCTCACGCAGTTCCTCCAGGGTCAGATCCAGCTCAAAATCAAAATATGCATCCACCGTTTTCAGCAGCTCATCGAAGGAGATATAACCGTCGCCATCCGCATCCAGTGATCTGAACCTGTCGGGGATTTCAGCAACAGGGTCCACCCGGTAATTGTCCCGGATGATGTCCATATAGGCATTCGCGTCCTCCCTGTTCATGGCTTCGTTGCGATATTGCATGCCTGCCAGGTATTGTTCCTCCGTAACTGTCTCGCCCGATTCATTCACCCACACTCCCGGAGCAGTGCCGGGTTCCCTGTCCAGGTAGTCCGGCACCCCGTCCCCGTCTGAATCGAACGGACACCCAAGGCTGTCCACCTCCACCCCGAAAGGTGTTCCCGGACACATGTCGGCCACATCCAACACAAAATCCCCGTCCTCGTCATCAAACAGGACCGGGTCAAATTCCACATCCGCATACAACAGCTCCACGGTCCTTGTCCTTGGATCCGAAAACAGATCGAAATGCAACGAGAGGTGAGAAAAAATGAAGCTGTCGTTCCCCTGCTTCCCCCGGATACTGGTGCCCTTGTAAGCCACATTGTCCATTACATCCGTAAGCGCATAATGATATTCCACACCCAGCGTGAAGAAGGCGCGGTCATGGATCCTGAAATGCACTCCGAGTCCCGCCGGAAAAGCGAGTGAACGCTGACTGTAATCACCCAGGCCGAATTCCTGCTGCTCCCGCTTGCGCAGGTCCGTTTCGTACAAATAATCCCGGTGCAGGATGGCGGCAGGGCCCGGCATCGATTCATCCACATTCCTGATGGTGCCGTCCGACCAGTAATAATAGGTCTCCCCGTTCCCGTCCACCAGGTCCCCCTTGGCACTGAAATTGATATTTTCCACGCCCAGCGACAGGTAGGGTCTTACCAGGAATGAGGCGGGCAGTATATGCCCGAAGCGGTATTCCGCATTGACCCCGACCGCATACAAATCCGTCTGGAAATTCAGGTTCCTGCCGATCTCTCCATGGGCATATTCACTTCCGTTCAGGCGCCCCATGGTGAAGTTGAAATTGGCAATGAAATGATGCCGGCGGTCAATGAAAGTGGCCACATTCACCCTTCCGGCAGGATTCCCCACCGCAGCACTTGTGTAACTGTTCTTCACATCACCCCGAAAATTCAGCATTCCGTATGAGAAGGAAACCACCGGTTTGTAGACCGGGTTCTCCACGGTATCGATGCGCTGCAGGAGTGAATCATAATCGATCTCCTGAGCGGCAAGCCAGACCGGGGCCATCACGAGGATGCACAGAAATACGCTGTATAAAATGGATCGCAGCAAATGCTTCTATATGTGTTGTTACTACGGGGTCTCTGCCGGCACCTCAATCCGTTTACCGCTCCTGTATGCCACCACGAAAGGACCGTCCGCTGATGGCAATCTCAGGGTCCAATCCCTGTAAGCGATGGCCTGGTCATAGTCTTCAAAATATCCTGCGGTATATTTATAAAACCCTTCATGCTTTTCTTCATAGATTTCCCTGTCAATTCCCTCACTTCTGAACAGGGTTTGTGCATCGATGGGGGTTTCTGTGGCAATGAGCTGTACACGGTAATAGATCCCTGCCCCGGCCGGGGGCGTGGGGGTCCCGGTGGCGGATTGTGAAGAAACGGTTGTCCCTGAGGAAGTCCGGGCCGGTGGCTCATCCGCGGGAGGAATCTCGGTAACAACCGGAGTGACAGGTCTCCCCGTGCCTTCCGGGAGCTTCCCGGTTTGCAGCAGGGTTCTCTTCTCCGACAACGAATAGCCATTCAGATCCAAATCCAGCTGCTTCACCTCCACGACCCGGTTCTCATCCCCTGTCGTATAGGTGAAAAGGCCTTCCACCTTCATGTCCGACTGGGGCTCATCTCTTTTGGGCACCAGTTTGTAACTAACCTCGAATACAGGTTCCTCCGGCAGCTTCATCCAGATGAATTTCACGGTTGAAGCGGCAAAGGAGACAATGGCGTCATGATTATCGACCTGTTCGAAAAGGTAACCGGAAGGAATGGCTTCTTCTATTTTGGCATATTTGCTTTCCAGTGGATTTTCCACCAGCAGTCTGACCAGGTACCCGCCTGAACCCAGCAGTACCGGTTCCTGCCGGATCACCCCTGCAAACGATTCTTTCACGGTTGCTTCGGGCTGTCCCTGAATCCCCCGCTGAAAATCCAGGATGTCAACCACCCGGGAGGGATCCACCGAAGGGTTGGGGATGATCGTTATTTCCTCTGATGGCTCAATATTCAGGAATTTCCGTTCGTCACCCACCACGTATGCAAAAACCCCCCCGAGGGCAAACGTTCCCTTCAGACGCTCATCCACCATGATGTTGTAACTGACCTTCACTTCGTTCTGCTCGGGCAGCTTGAGCCAGATGATCCTGATGCGCTGGTTGTCAAAACTGAAATCCGCATTGGGGGAACTTATATTGGTGGCGGTCAGCCCCAGCGGAAGATCCTGTGAGAAACGGGAATAATCCGAGAGGGATCCTTTCTGTATATGGACGATGACGGTGAATTCAAATCCGGCATTGACCTTCTCCGGATGATTCATCGATACTTGCACTTCCTGCGCACTGAGAGATAAAGAGATGCAGAGAAGAGAGGCGGAGATAATGCATGGGATCTTCTTCATCATAGGGCCGAATGAATTTTGCACACAATGTACAAAATTATTTTAGCACAAATTTCCGGATTTACTAACACCTCCTGCGGGTAACCTTCGCAGGTACATGGAGTTCTGCAAGCGACACCCCCGGATCTCCCGTATCAGAAATTGGGGCTCAGCAGGTACTTCGAATAAAACCTGTTGATCACATCCACCGCTTCATCGGCCGTGTCCACAAGGGTAAACAGGTTCATATCCTCCGGGCTGATGTTCTTCTTATCTGCCAGAACCTCATCCCTGATCCAGGTCAGGAGCCCGTCCCAGAATTCGCTGCCTACCAGAACGATGGGGAACCTTCCGATCTTACCGGTCTGGATCAGCGTGGCGGATTCAAAAAATTCGTCAAAAGTCCCGAAGCCTCCCGGCAGCACGATAAATCCCTGTGCATATTTCTGGAACATCACCTTCCTGACAAAGAAATGCTTGAATGTAATCAGCTTGTCATGATCAATATAGGGATTGGAGTTTTGTTCGAACGGGAGCTGAATATTCAGTCCCACACTTTTCCCGTTTCCCCTTTTTGCCCCCCTGTTGGCCGCCTCCATGATCCCCGGGCCTCCCCCCGTGATCACTCCGTATCCGTTTTGGGTAAGTTTGAAGGCAATCTCCTCTGCCAGCCTGTAGTAAGCATTATCCTCGGTGGTCCTGGCGGATCCGAATATGGATACACACGGACCGATGGTAGCCATCTTTTCAAATCCTTCCACAAATTCAGCCATCACCTTGAAGATCTGCCAGGAATCCGAGGTTTTGATCTCATTCCATGTCTTCTGCTTGAATGCCTTCAGGATTTTATCTTCACTTGAGCTCATAAGCCTTTTTTAAAAAACACACCCAATTTAGTTATTTTTTCTCCGTCTGCAGCTCCAGTCTCAGGAAATTACCGGTATAACTGTCCCTGACTTCCGCCACCTCCTCGGGGGTGCCGGCGGCGAGGACCGTACCTCCCATCTCACCTCCCTCCCTGCCAAGATCAATGATGTGGTCGGCCACTTTGATCACATCCATGTTGTGCTCGATCATGATCACCGTGTTTCCCCGGTTCACCAGTGTGGCGATCACCTCCAGAAGGACCCGCACATCCTCGAAATGGAGTCCCGTGGTCGGTTCGTCCAGGATATAAAGCGTTTTTCCCGTATCCTTCCGGCTGAGTTCGGCGGAGAGTTTCACTCGCTGGGATTCACCGCCTGACAGGGTGGTTGAAGGCTGGCCCAGGCGAATGTATCCCAGTCCCACATCCTGCAGGGTCTTTAGTTTCCTGAGGATGGAAGGAACGCTGGAAAAGAATTCCACCGCCTGGTTGATGGTCATTTTCAGCACGTCATTGATGTTGTGATCCTTGTACCGCACCTCCAGGGTCTCCCTGTTGTACCGTTTCCCGTTACATGTTTTACACTGCACATACACATCGGGAAGGAAGTTCATTTCGATGGTCTGAACCCCTGCGCCTCCACAGGTTTCACATCTGCCACCCTTCACATTGAACGAGAACCTGCTGGCCTTGAATCCCCGGATTTTCGCATCCGGCGTCTGTTCGAAAAGTTTTCGAATATCATTGAATACTGCCGTATAAGTAACCGGATTCGATCTCGGGGTTCGGCCCAGGGGCGACTGATCCACCTCGATGACCTTATCGATATGCTCCAGCCCGGTGAGCGAACGGAATGCAAGCGGGGCCCTGTTGGACCGGTAAAGTTTCTGGCTGATAATGGGATGCAGTGTTTCATTGATGAGAGAGGATTTTCCGCTTCCGCTGACCCCTGTTACACAAATGAATTTTCCCAGCGGGAAAGAGACATCCACGTTCTTCAGGTTATTTCCTGTAGCCCCGCAGAGCCGTAGCTCCTTACCGTTCCCTTTCCTCCTGGTCTCCGGCACCGGGATCTTCCTGGTAAAATTCAGGTAATCGGCGGTCAGCGTTTTCCCTGAAATGATCTCTGCCGGCGAACCTGCTGCCACCAGTGCACCGCCGTGGCGACCGGCACCCGGACCCAGGTCCACAATGTAATCGGCCGACTGGATCATCTCCCGGTCGTGTTCCACAACGATCACCGAATTCCCCTGGTCACGCAGGCTTTTCAGGGATGTGATCAGTTTCCTGTTATCGCGCTGGTGCAGGCCGATACTCGGTTCATCGAGGATATACAGCACATTGACGAGTCTGGATCCGATCTGCGTGGCCAGCCTGATCCGCTGGCTCTCACCTCCCGACAGAGAACGGGCACTCCGCTCCAGGGAGAGATAGTCCAGTCCCACTTCCATCAGGAAACCGAGCCTGCTGCGGATCTCCTTCAGAATGTCCCTGGCAATGATCTGCTGGCGTTCTGTCAGATGTTTTTCCAGACTGCTGAACCAGCCAGCAAGGGTCCCGATATCCATGGCGGACAGGTCGGCAATATTCTTATCATGGATCCGGAAGTAAAGCATTTCGGGTTTCAGGCGGGTTCCGTGACACCGGGAACAGGGAACCCGCTTGATATATTGCTGTGCATACTGGCGATGGTTTCTCCTGTGGTTTTCAGCTACCTGGTTCTTTACAAAATTGTGGATCCCGTCAAAACTCAGGAATTATTTGAAAGTGGTTCCCGGGGGTGTATTCGTTATTTCCAAAGCTTCTTCGGAGCCGAATAAAATGCAATTGATTGCCTCCTCGGGGATCTCTTTCACAGGGGTGTCCAGTGTAAATCCGTGTTTGGCGGCGATGGCTTCCAGCTGCCAGAAAATAAGGGCGTTCCGGTAGGGCCCGACCGGGGCCAGCGCCCCTTTGCGGATGCTTTTCGATTCATCCGGTATGATCTTGTGAATGTCCACATCATTGATGGTTCCCAGTCCGTTACAAAGCGGACATGCCCCGTGTGGGGAATTGAATGAAAAACTGTGGGGGGCCGGCTCATTGTAGGAAATGCCCGATGTGGGACACATGAGCTGGCTGGAGAAATAACGGGGCTCACTGTCATCTTTCTCAAGGATCATGGCGGCTCCCTTCCCCTGTTTCATAGCTGCCTCAAGTGATTTCTTCAGGCGGTCCCGGTCACTTTGCCTGACGATCAGCCTGTCTATCACCACCTGGATATCATGGTTCTTATACCGGTCAACCCTCATGCCCGGGACCACCTCTTTCATCTCCCCGTCCACCCGCGCATAAATGAATCCGTTCCTCCTGATCTGCTCGAACAGCTCCCTGTAATGCCCTTTGCGTCCGCGCACCAGCGGCGCCATTACTGATATCTTCTTGTTATTGAAAGCATCCATGATGATATCCAGGATCTGATCCCGGGTATATTTCACCATGCGCTCGCCCGTCACAGAAGAGTATGCAACAGCCACCCTGGCGAACAGGAGCCTCAGGAAATCATACACTTCGGTAATGGTTCCCACTGTGGACCTGGGATTTTTGTTGGTGGACTTCTGCTCAATGGCAATCACGGGGCTCAGTCCGTTGATCCGGTCCACATCAGGACGCTCCATGCTTCCCAGGAACTGCCGCGCATAAGCATTCATGGTCTCCATGTACCTTCGCTGGCCTTCGGCATAAATGGTGTCGAATGCCAGGGAGGACTTTCCGCTGCCGCTCAATCCGGTGATCACGGTGAGTTTGTCGCGGGGAATGGAAACGTCAATGTTCTTCAAATTGTGCTCCCGTGCGCCCAGTACCTCTATAACCCTTTCCTTCATCTTCACAGGAACATGCAATATTCAGTTCAGATTAATCCGTTAATTTCCAGGCATCAGGCCTTCTGTAGCCTTTCTCGGGCAGCATGATCTCATAAGACCTGCGGGCTGGATTGCTCAGCTTATTGTCACGCAGCCAGGGATTGAAGTATTTCAGGATCTTATAGTTGGTATCATGCTGAAAGGCAAAATCCGCAAAGTCGGTCACCGCACTGTCGATCACCACTGTACGCATCGGGATCTCAGGATAAAGATCGCTCCCGGTAAGCGTGAACCCGTAGGCCCCGGGATTCTCAAAGATCAGTTTGAATGCCACTACGCGAAACAGATACCTGGCAGTTTCCTCATTCAGCAGGAGGTCATAATAGTTATTCTTTTTCTGTCTTTCGATCTCCCGGTCCATCCCCCTTCTGCCGGCATTGTATGAAGCGGCTGTCATGGTCCAGTTCCCGTATTTTTCAAAGGATTCGAGCAGATATTTACAGGCCACCTCGGTGGACTTGACCACATGATAGCGCTCATCGATCTCCTGGCTCACCTCCAGTCCGTATTCCAGGGCTGTTCCCCTGAGCAGCTGCCAGAATCCGACCGCCTTTGCCGGCGAGACCATCTGGGCCAGGCCGCTTTCCGCCACGGCCAGGTATTTGAAATCATCCGGCACATGATTTGTCTTCAGCACCGGTTCGATCTGGGGAAAATACCGGTTGGCCAGCTTGATCAGCCGGATTGTCTGGGAATGAAAATAGGTATTTGAAAGCAGTTCCCTGTCCAGCGACTCCCGCACATCGAAAAGGTCGACGGGCACCGGCTCCCCGGCGAATGTGACCCGGGCAGGTATCTCCACCCCGTAGACGGCATACCCATTCCCGCCGTCCAGCTCCACCGGCGCTTCATCTGTTCCTTCCGAAAAACCCGTTGTAGCCATCGTCACGGCCAGGCCGGCCGTTACCATGAACAGTACGACCACCACACTTTGCTTCACCTTCCTCTGCTGCATGTTCATTGACTTTCTCATTTAAACCTTCTTATACGGATCCGGGGGTGCGGGGTTCACAAAAATAATTATTTGTTTTCCATTCCCCCAAACACCGGAGCAGTTTCCATGAACATATCTTTCCGGAGAGGCGAACCAGATCCCGGATATGCGGTCAGGCGGCAACTGAGACGCCGGTCGCTTCAGAACCGGTAGTTCAGTCCCGTATAGATACCGAATGTAAAGGGCCTGGTGACAGGCAGGGTCTGGTCGTTGATCGAATTGAGAAAATACCTGAAGCGGGGTTCCAGGCGGAGACTGAAATGTTCCTGCAGATGGTAGATCATCCCCACACCGGCATTTCCGGAATAATTGACGGTTTTTAAATTGGTCAGGTAGCCTATTTCGAGATTCCCCTCCGTTGTGGGCATGGTCACATTGCTGTTCAGCAGGAAATTTGTGCTCATTCCTCCCACAAGCTGAACCTCCAGGTCCCTTTTGATCACCGAATACCTCACATTAAACGGGAGTTCCAGGTAATCAAAATTCTGCCTGATCCCCTGATCGGCATAGACCTCATCGGCAACCGCGCTGGAATTCAGTTCATAGAATTGATTGGCCTTGTAACTGTTCACATAAATATCGCCGGACTGAGATACAATGTTCCCCATGGAATTGGACACGGCCAGGATGTTCGAACTGCCGGTTTCATCCCGGAGTGGTGCAAAATCAAATGACTGCTTAAACACCTGGACTCCCGGGGCACTGATGGCAATCCCCATCTTGTTGAACAGGACCCCCGATTCGATGGCCAGCCTCTCGCCTGTCCGGTAACTCACATGGATCCCACCGGCGTAGGAAATAATGCCCCTTTCATAATCACTGGAAACAGCCAGGAGCTGTTCTTCCGCATCCCTGTAACTGTAAATGGGGGAAAGGGCAGCACCCACTATCCATCTCGGGTCCCTGTTTTCCTGCTCTGATCCGGACGGAACGTCCAACTGCAGTTCTTCCTGAGCTATTAAAATCGTTCCCTCAATACTTTCATCCGTCTCAGATTTTTCAGCACGGGCCAAATGTTCAGAAGGGGCCCCGGGTTCATCCGTCCGTGCACCAGCTTCGTCGGACAGGGCCACTGCTTCCTCAGTCCGGATCCCAACGTCTTCGGGCCGGATCCCGGCTTTTTCCGCCAGGTCCACAGAAGCTTCGACATGCGCTGCAGCTTCTTGGGGTCCAGCCACAGCCCCGGGCCGGTCTGCAGGTTCAGGGGATGCAGGTTCAGGGGATGCAGGTTCAGGGGATGCAGGAGTTCCGGTTGGGGTGTACCGGTCTCCCGGTGAACCGCCGTCCTCAATCCCTGAGCCTCTTTCCGTTCGTGCAGTCTCCATGGGCCCAAAGGGATCCCACTGAAGGAAATTGATCCCCAGTAAAACTGCCAGCGCAATGGTCGCGGCAACTGAAAGCGAGATAAGGATCATTTTCCTTCTGCTTCCCCTTCCCAGCCGGGCAGAAATAGACGCCCAAACATGTGCCGGAGGATCGACCCTGTAATCTCCCAGTCTGTCTTTCAGAATTCCTTTGTCTCTGTCTTGCTGTTCGTTCATCTTGCTATCGCTGAACCATAACTTTTCTTAATCTTCTTCTGTAATATGGCCCTTGCCCTTGAGAGGTTGGACTTGGACGTACCCACAGTAATTCCAAGTTCCTTGCTGATCTCCTGGTGGCTGTAACCCTCCACCGCATACAGGTTGAACACCAGCCTGTATTTGGGAGACAGGGTCTGGATGAGACCAACCAGCTCCCCGGATGTCAGGCTGTCATAAATTCCATCAACAGTCTCTTCATTCATTTCCTCCCTGATGTCATCCACACGCTGCAGGAACACCTGGCTCCTGTATTTTTCCAGGGCTGTATTGATCATCACCCTTCTGATCCAGCCCGGGAATGCCGCCGGATTGTTCACCTGGTCAAGTTTGCTGAAAACCTTGATGAATCCATCCTGCATGATGTCCTGGGCATCCTCTTCACTGGATGCATACTGAAGGCAAAGCCCGTACATGGCCGAAGCAAACCTTTTGTAGAGTGCTTCCTGACTTCTGGGCCGGCCCCGCTTACATTCTTCTAATAATATCTCAAGTTTTTCTGCCAATCCAGTTTTTTCCTCCCGTGACAAATTTATGCAAATTGGCAGGATATCACATCCTTGATCATTCAACCGGGTAATACACCAGCAGGATGGAATAAAGCGGCCAATGGTTGCGTGAACAGGCAGGGACGCAACCCGAACCTGACTTCGATCGTCTTAACGGGGAAATGGAATGTGTGGTGAAAACAACATTCCATCACAAAGCGTGTTTTAAATGATACAGCACTTGTAACTGGTAAGAAACGAGCATGAACTTTTTCAATCAAAAATTCACAAACGGATGAAAACAATACATTATCTGATGCCGGGCATACTGACACTGATCATCGCCACAGGATGTTCCGAGGAACCGGAAAAGGAATTCGACTACAACCTGAAATCAGCCGAAGTCATTGAAACCAACAACGACTTTGGCCTGGAACTCCTTCAAAAAGTTTACACCAGCGAGGATGAACACAACATCATGATCTCTCCCGCCTCGGTCAGTATCGCCCTGGGAATGGCATATAACGGTTCGGAAACCACCACGATGGATGCTTTCGAACAGGTGCTTAATTATGAAGGACTTACCCGGGAGGAAGTGAATGAGATCACAAAAGAGCTGATCAACGTGCTGGTCACCAATTCGAAAGGGAACCTGCTTGAAATTGCCAACTCGGTGTGGTATCGCGATGAATTCCCGGTGAAGCAGGAATTCGTTGACCTGAACGTCCATTACTATGATGCAGAGGTCAGAGAGCTGAATTTCAGTACGCTCGAGGCTGTGCAGACCATCAATGACTGGGTCAGTGGAAAAACCCACGGCAAGATTGACAAAATCATTGAATCCATTGAACCGGAGACCATGATGATTTTGATCAATGCACTCTATTTCAATTGCCTCTGGGAAACTGAATTCGATCCGGACGATACCTCCGAACAGCCCTTTTACACCGAAGAGGGCCGGCTCTTCGAACGGGTGGAGATGATGACCGTGGAAAGCACGTTCAATACCGCCTTTACGGATGATTTCAGCGCGGTGGAACTGCCCTACAAGAACAATAAGTTCAGCATGTTCCTCTTTCTGCCCCCGGAAAATTCCTCGGTCGGGGAGCTGGTGGAGCAACTGGACGGGGATACCTGGAACAGCTGGCTGGAAATGTTTTCCGAACGGGAAGAATTCACGGTCACCATGCCCAAATTCAAATTCGATTACCAGCGGTCCCTGAAAAACGATCTGGCGCACATGGGCCTTGATATCGCCTTCACCGATCAGGCCGATTTCTCAGGTATCAGCGACGTTGCCCTGCTCATTTCCGAGGTAATCCACAAGACCTATATTGACGTGAGCGAGAAGGGAACCGAGGCAGCGGCGGTCACCGCCATCGTTTTCGATGTGACCTCCATCGGAGAGAATAGTTTCATTCTGCTGGATCACCCCTTCCTGTTCGCCATTACGGAAAACTCCAGCAAGTCGATCCTGTTCATCGGGACGGTCTCCGAACCTTCCTACGAATAGGTTTATTGTTTCAGTGAAGTTCACAGTGCTCCTGCACTGTCACCCCCGGATCCGGTGGGATGGACCAGGATCGAACGCTTGCGCAGCCATGATACCTAACTTCACTAACCACGAACGCTTGCGCAGCCATGATACCTAACTTCACTAACCACTAACGCTTGCGCAGC
>DSEO01000195.1 GCA_011056635.1 Bacteroides sp. | reverse complement strand
GTCGGTGCTGCTTTCCAGTGACCTGCGGCCGCAGAACGTGACCACCTGGGAGGTGGGTGCCGACCTGAGGTTCTACCAGAACCGGGTGGGGATCGACTACTCCTATTATTATATCAATGCCACTGACCAGATCTTCAGTGTCCCGCTGGCAGCTTCCACCGGGTTCCGTTCAGAATACAGGAATGCAGGGGTGCTGGAATCCAGGGGTCATGAACTTGTGTTTTCCTTTGTCCCCATCAGGAGAGGCGGTTTCCAATGGGAGGTACTGACCAATTTCTCCAAGAATGACAACATGGTGGTGGAGCTTGCACCGGGGGTGGAAAGGATCCAGACGGGATATCAGAACTTCACCAGCGTGGGGGCTTTTGCCTATGCAGGATATGAGTACCCGGTCATTTTCGGCAGCTCCTACATGCGGGATGATGACGGAAGGATCGTGGTGGATTCCAGGGAAACGGTGGCGGGACAGCCCAATCCGTTTTACGGGATGCCCCTTGCCGGACCTGAAAAGATCCTGGGCAATGTGAATCCCGACTGGGATGCCAGTGTGACCAACACGCTTTCTTTCAAAGGACTTTCACTGAGCGCCCAGTTCTACTATTCGAAGGGCGGGGTGATCTCAAGCGGACTGACCCAGCTGCTCAGGAATTACGGTTGCGACATTGTGACCGAGGACAGGGACATTCCACAGGTGTTGCCCAACACGGCCAAAGGATATATTGATCCGGCGACAGGCGACCTGGTACTGGAGGGGGACAATGACATCGAGATTCTGAAGGGAGAGGACTACTGGTCCACCGTGCAGTGGAACATCACCGAATCGACAGTGTTCGACAAGACCATGCTCCGGCTGAAGGAGGTGGTGGTCAGCTATGACATGCCCCAGCAATGGTTCGCGGGTACTTTCATCAGCTCTCTGTCGCTTTACCTGAATGGGCGCAACCTGGCCCTCTGGACGGAGTACCCCAATTTCGATCCGGAATCCAGTACGGCGGAGGGCAACGGAATTGGCGCATTTGAATATGTATCCCTGCCCAACACCAAGTCGTTCGGCGGGGGAATCAAATTAACCTTTTAAATAAATTCTATGACCATGAAAAAATATATTTCCATATTAAGTATGTTGTTGCTTGTCCTGTTCACATTTTCGTGCAGTGATGAGATCATGGATGAGATCGATACCGATCCCAACAATCCCTCCGACGTACCCATCAGCATGCTGATGTCGGGGGTGACCGTGGGAGCACCTTACTGGGTGGCCGGCACGGAGCTGGGATGGTATTGTTCCATTTTCGTGGAGCATACCGCAGGAGCCCACGGACAGATGAGGGACGCAGACCGCAGGGCTAACATCAATTCCCAGTTAAGCGAGAACAGCTGGGCTTTCTTTATCTATCCCAGACTGCTTCCGGATTTGAAGATCATCATTGAGAAAGGCTCCGAAGGCGGCAACGAGGAAGGTAAATGGGTGGACGTGGGGATCGCCAAGGTCCTGATGGCCTATACCATGTTTGTCACCACGGATACGTGGGGCAGGGTTCCTTATTCAGAAGCCCTCCTGGGCAAAGAGAACAGGTACCCCGCCTTCGATACCCAGGAATCCATTTACGAGGCCATGTTCGATCTGCTGGATGAGGCCATTGATGACCTGCAGCGGGAGTCGGTCAGCATCCCGGGCGGTGAAGACTTCATTTACGCAGGAGATGCAGATGCATGGGTGATGGCCGCATATTCCCTGAAGGCAAGGTACAGCAACCGGCTGAGCAACATTGATCCCGCCGGTTCGGCTGCCGAGGCACTGGCTGCGGCTGCCAACGGATTCGTCTCCCCGCTGGATGATTTCACATTCGATAATTTTTCCACAGACCCGGGACACGAGAATACCTGGTACCAGGAAGAGAATGAAAGAAAGCACCATGCGGTCAGCGTCACATTCTACAACCTGCTGGAAGAATTGAATGATCCGAGGATCCCGCTGTTCTTCAACCAGGTCGGAGGGGAATATGTGCCGGCTCCCAACGGGACCGCCACCCAGGACCAGGCAGGGCAGATCTATTCCCGGATCTCGGGAAATGTGATCTATGATGTGGCGCCGCTGCCCATCATGACCTACTCTGAGCTGAAATTCATCGAGGCGGAGTGCCATCTCAGGAAGTCTTCCCCTGATCCGGCCGCTGCCCTGGAAGCATACGAGGACGGGCTGGATGCGGCACTGGCCAGTGCCGGAGTTGATCCGGCCGATGCCCAGGTGTACAAAACCCAGCCGACAGTGCTGCCCGCCGATGCGGCGAACCTGACACCCGAGATGATTTACGCGCAGAAACAAATTGCACTCTGGCCCTACGGCGCGGTGGAGGCCTACGCCGAGTGGCGGAGGACCGATTTCCCGACCATGACAAACCCGTTCGATACGCCGCGCAGATTCCCCTATCCCCAGAACGAGATTTCGGGGAACGGAGAAAACGTGCCGGATGTGACCGTGTACAATGGAGTCTGGTGGGACGACGGCACCGAGGATTAGCGTGATAAAGTAGTATGGAGGGATTGGTTCAGGAGCTGCGAACACCCTGCGGTCCTTTACGTAAGGTTCCTGAATTCCAATCCCTTCGTATTTGTTAACCTCATTTAATTACGATCTCGGTGCCGGTACCCCCGGCGATGTACCCTTCACCGAAAGACACCTTCATCAGCTCAATGACCCTGTCGCCCGTGCAATGGGTGGGGCAGATCCGCCGGATCCCGAGTTGTTTCAGCTCTTCTGCAATTTTTTTCACATCCTCATCAGAAGTCCTGAGCAGATGCAGTCCCCCGATCACCGTATGTAATTCGATCCCCAGCTCCTCCTTTGTCTTTGTAACCATTTCAACCACCCCCGGATGGCCACACCCTGTGATCAGGACACCGCCATCCTCTGTCTTGATTACCAGTCCCTGTTCGGAGAACTTATCGAAATCGTCTCCTGTGGAGTAAAATGGACCGAAGAGCCATACTGGTTCTGAAATGGACAGACATTTTGCTGGAAGCCTGCCCATGCTTTTCAGTGTTAATGCAAAGTCAGAAGGGAGGTAGCACATGATGGCGGGGTTGCTGTCGAGGATCCATGCCATCCCACCGGTATGGTCTCCGTGCAGGTGGGATATGAACAATGCCGGGTACGCTTCAGGTCTGACCCGTAACAATTCCGCATTTCTCCTGTAGAGAGCTTCTTTCTGTCCCGCGTCAAAAAGCAGTTTTTCTCCCCTGCATTCAACCGCACAGGCAAATCCCCAGTCAGTCTCCAGGTTCTTTTTACCCTGGTAATTGTCGTAGATGATGGTGATCTTCACTGCCTGGTCAGCCGGCCCGGGATCCATATCCGGTCCGACGGCAGGCAGCGGTGAAAAGCCCAGCAACAGCATGAGTCCTTTCCAGTGAAAGTTCGGAACCATTCAGATGTCCTGTTTATATTGCAGTGCACTGAAAACCTGATTTTTATAATTCCGTCCGATCCGCAGTTTGGTATTGTCCAGTTCCACCGTAGTGGCATTGAAAGCCCTGATTCTCGTGATGGAAATGATGTAGGACTTGTGGATACGGAGAAATAACTCCCTGGGCAACCTGTTTTCGATATGTTGCAGGCTGCTTTTCACCACCACCCTCCGGTTATCTGTATGGATCCGGATATACTCGTTCAATCCCTCGATAAAGATGATTTCTTTCAAATATATTTTGATAACCTTTTTATTCTCCTTTACATAGATAAAGGCATTGCTATCCATGCTGTTTTCCCCTTCCAGTGCCACCGCTTCGGTCAAACCGGACTGGAAATATTTGTTCACTGCCTTGAAAAACCGTTCAAAAGTGACCGGTTTCATGAGGTAGTCCAGCACATCCAGTTCAAACCCTTCCAGGGCATACTGACTGAAAGCGGTGGTGATGATCACTTTCGGTGGGCGCTTGAGAGTCTTTAAAAAGTCAATTCCCGTCATCTGGGGCATCTTGATATCCAGGAACATCAAATCCACGTGATGATTCCGAAGTATATCCATGGCTTTCATGGCATTGTCACATTCATCCACCACCTCGAAGTTTTCCATTTTCTGGATATGCCCTCTGATCAGTTCCCTGGCGAGCGGTTCATCATCTACGATCAGGCATCTTGTTTTCATGCGTTTAATAATTTGCAGAATTGGTCATGCAGTTTACCGGAAAACAAGTCTTACGAACTCCTGTTAACATACTAAAATTACTTGCTTTTCCTAAAACATTTCAGTAAAAAGCCATTTAATTGGTGAAAACTACCCATTTACTTCAGTCAAATGCAGAAACTACAAGAAATGATGTATTGAAATGGTTTTATTACCCCTTCACTGATTATAGGTGTAAGATTGTTCAGGGTTGACTAAATTTAATCCATGCACAAGCTTTTGTTCAGCAACGAGCTCCTGTACAGGATCATCCGGCATTTGCTCCTTTTTGTATCCATGGTGCTGCTATTTTCCTGGGTCACCTTTTCAAGATTCGGAGGGGACATTGGGTTCCTGCCGAATTTGCTGATGGTATTCCGGAATGCACTATTTTTTTTCGGCTATGCCTACCTGACAGCTTACCTTTTGATACCGGTCTTTCTGAAACGAAGGAAAATATTTCTTTTCACGGTGGTTTTTGTGGCCCTGGGATGTGGATTGTCCGTTCTGAAATTCGTGGTCTCCGATTTCCTTTTCTATGGTTCCATTGCACCGGAGAACCAAGGGACTCTCACCGGTTTGACAATGGCACGGATCTTTATGAATACAAAAGATATGACTTTCATTGTGGCAGTTTTTGCCATCGCAAAATATGCGAAGGATAACTATATCTTAGAATCCAATATTCAGGAACTGGAGGAAAAACGC
The DNA here is from genome assembly GCA_011056635.1 of Bacteroides sp. Classification (GTDB taxonomy): domain Bacteria; phylum Bacteroidota; class Bacteroidia; order Bacteroidales. The sequence goes on along the minus strand of DSEO01000195.1, from coordinate 11,528 downwards.
CTCTGGGCGGAAATCAAATTGCTCGATCATCAGCTGAATCCCCACATCATTTTTAATAATTTCAACAGCCTCTATTCCATCTCAATCTATAAAAGTGAGCATCTCAGATCCACCCTGGTGAAAATGAAAGCCATCTTCCATTACCTGTTCTGCGAAAGCAAGCTGGAAAAAGTACCACTGGCCAGGGAGATCGACATGATCGAGAATTATATCGGGCTTGAGAAACTGAGGTTCGGGGAACGCCTGCGGATAACTTTTACATCGGAGGGGAATTTTCAGAATCTCCGGATTGCTCCCCTCATCCTTTATTCGTTCGTGGAAAACTGTTTTGTTCATGGTGCCGGCAACGAGCCTGGGGAGGCATGGATATCCATCGGGTTATCCGTGAAGGATTCACACCTGGTGTTCAGGGCGGCCAACTCCTATGCCAGCTGTTCCAGGAAGCCGGCGGGACCTGTGAATAAAGTGCCGAATGATTTTAATATCAGGCGGTTGGAGTTGCAATATCCCCTTAAACACATGCTTAAGATCCAAGAAAAACCGCGTGAATACAGGGTGGAACTACATTTGAACCTTTAACCGATGGGCTGGATCCTTCATCACATCACAGGAAGCAGGACGTTCAGGCATATCACTTTCTGGTTGTGCTGGGTGATGGGATTTACCTTCATTCAGAGTTTCGGTCAACCCGTGGAGGTTTATTTTGGGTGGTTTTCCTATTATGTGCTCACACTGCCTGTATTTGTGGGACATACCTACCTGGTTGTCTATGTGCTCATGCCGCGTTTTTTAAACAGGCGGTTATTCCCGTTGTTTGTTGTGTTTTTCCTTCTGTTATTTTACGGATTCTCTGTGCTGGAGCTGGTCCTCAGCCATGAATTCATTTTCCGCTGGTATCCTACGGGATCTGAAGTCAGGACCGGCTACCTTGCTCCCGGGAACGTGGTCATCAGCGGTCTGGGCAACCTTTACATTTTGCTGGTGTTCCTCGCCTGCAAGATTACCCGGAACTGGTACCTGGCAGATAATAAAAAAAAGCGCCTTCAACAGGAACAGCTTCAGCAACGCATCGAGGATACGATTACCAGGGTACAGCCAGCCATGTTGCTGTATGCAATGGATCATATTGAAAGAATGCTGGACCATTCCCCGAAAAATGTGACCACGGCCGTTGCACTGACCTCGGAGTTGCTGCATGAGGTGATGACCTGCTACGGGGAGAAGCCACGGCCGATCGTCAGGGAGATCGGCCTGGTCAGGAAATTCGTTTCTCTGGTGTCATTGTTCAGGGACAATGAACCGGAGGTGGAGTTCTTTCTTTCAGGCGATCAGGACAATCTCAGATTGCCTCCCCTTATCCTGTTCTCATTTCTGGATATCTTCTTCCGGCGATTTGATGAGAACCATACCCTGCCGGAGATCAATATTGAGGCTTCAGGTTTTTCCCGCATGGTAACGATCCAGGTCCTGGATAACGGAAGCAGGGGATTCGCGGAATCGCTGGAATCATTGATGCACTCCTTTTCACAACTGGAGAATTCTTTTGAAAACACAATCAGTATATCCTGCGAAACCTCTGGCTACGGAGGCAGCGTGATCATCACAGAAAAGTCAACAGTAGAAGCGGGTGACCTTAAGGGAAAAGCCTTTGACCCTCTTTCAGCTGCCGTTCACAGGATGGAAACATGAGCATCCTGAATAAATTTTTATTGCAGGATCGAGGGTCTTACATTTGATCTGACTCTATGCACATTTGTTGAAACTTGCCGCCTCCCATCCTGTGTCAAAGTTTTAGGTTTAATAAGTAATGCCAGGGCGGCAAGTTTTTTTAATGGGCTTTCCCGGCTTCCCCGTATTGTTCTCAAACGCACATACATGTGCAGTTCCGAACACTTTTAACACATCTTTTCCCAGGAACAAAAATCATAAAATGCTTATTGTTAGAAACATATGACGTTTGGCATAAAACATGATATTTATCAGGCTACAGGGTATGGCAAGTACGGGGATAATTTAAACTAACGGTAGCAGCCATGATCATTCAACAGTATCCTGAAATCAGGGACCATCAGCAGCAATCTTACGGCCAGAACAAACTGGAGCTTTATAAAAGTCTTTTGCAACCCCACTTTCTGTTCAACTCGCTGAATAACCTCTATGCCATTTCCATTCACAGGTCTGAACAGACCCCGGAAGCCATCGCCGGGTTATCTCATTTGCTGGAGAGAATTGTCCAATGTTCCAGGATGGATCTGATCCCTCTCTCAGAAGAGATCAGACTGGTTGAGGATTATTTGACACTTGAGAAGATCTGGTTGGGAAACAATTCCTTCTCCCTGGATTTTCAGGTAAAAGGTAACACCTCAGATTTCCGCATCCCCCCGCTTACCATTTATACCCTCGTGGAAAATGCATTCAAACACGGGATTCGCGGCAGCGGGAACAAAGGATGGGTCACCGTACACCTGGTGGTCAAAAAAGACAGGATCCTTTTCAAGATCCGTAATTCAATGGAAGCAGTCCGGGCAGACATTCATGTGGATTCTGAATCACAAAACGGATTGGGGATTGAAGCGGTGAAACGATTACTTGAGGGATCCTACAGAAAAAGGTTTGTTCTGGATGTACGGACCATTGGCAATGTATTTGCCGTGGATCTGATCATCGGCCGGATCGCTGCCTGAGTCCGGTGACTGTCACTCACACTTTCTTGCCTGCCATAGATACATCTCTTTCGGCTGTTCGTTGAACTTATTTGAGATAGCCGTTCTTATGAAGTAAATTTATTGTAAATCAAACCATTCAGCTATGAAAACAAGGGTTAGTATTTTGAGGAGGCTGGTGACAAGCGTCATCGCATTGTGTGTCCTGTCCGTATTTGCATTTGCAGATGGCGAGACCACCGAAGTTTTTCTTACCGGAACCTCTCATTCACCTGCCGGAAATTTTGTTGTACAGACTGCGGATGACCTGTTCCATTACCAGGGAATGGAATATGAAGTATACAAGGTATACTACGATGATCCCCGGATGAACATGAAGATTGCAGTAAACAACGACGGCAGGTGTAATTCTTTTGTGGCCTATAATGGTGAATTCATGTTTTTTTATGCATGCAACAAACATGGATTCGGCGTAAGAAAAGTCATGTTTTCAAATCCCTGGATTAAAGATCAGTTCAGTGCTGATCAGTACCATGACCAGACGGTCCTGCTTAAAGAAAGGCGGGTTGACAAAAAGCAGGCTGTGGGTCTGATTGCAGCATATGTACCCCGGTTGAAAGGGTAACCACTTCAACGAATCTGCCGGCTCATCCGTTTTCGTACATATGTGTCCATTAACGGTCGAATTTAACAAATTTATGAAAGCGCAAAAAATCAACTTAAACATCATGTTATGAGCAGGTTAATAGTTTTGGCATGACGGTTGATTTATCCTGGACAGGAACTTTCATTCGAATTATAAAAACAACGCACTATGAAAACAATCGTTCACCAGCTGAAGCAGTTTACTGCCATCGCACTTTCACTCCTGTTTGTCTCAACCGCATTGTTTGCAGACGGAGAGATATCCGAGATCTACCTCAGCGGAAATACCAACACAGCTGCCGGAAGTTTTGTGGTTACCGGCACCGATGATGTGTACCATTTCATGGGAGAAGAATACACTGTCTACAATGTCTATTACGACAATCCCAGCCACAATATGAAAATTGCGGTCCTTGACAATGAGAACTGCAATAGTTTTATTGCATATACCGGTAGCTACTGGTTCAAATATAATTGTACCAAGGAAGGTTTCGGTGTGCGAAAGGTCATGTTCAGCAATCCCGCAGTCATGGATAATTTTGATGCACAGGAATTTCACGATCAGACCATTCTTGTGAGAAACCGGAAGATCGAAAAAGATCAGGCCATCGGCCTGATTGCCGCCTATCTGCCCAAACTGCAGGGATAAGCAAGCAATACAGGAAGTAATCCCAACCTGCGTCACAGGAGAACGCCCGCCACAAGCGGGCGTTCCTTGTTTATAGATACCGGCATCAAAGGGGTTGTACAAATGGGACTATTTGTTTACTTTTGTTCTGCTCTGAAAGGATCAGGGAGGCCATGTCCGCCGATGATCCGTCAGTGAAAGGAGAGGTGGGAGAGTGGCTTAATCCACAAGTTTGCTAAACTTGCGTACTCGTAAAGGGTACCGGGGGTTCGAATCCCCCCCTCTCCGCAAAGCAATGAAATGCCCGGGCGAAAGCCCGGGTTTTTATTTGCCCTGGGGCGTCGGAAGCTTGCTTCCGTAGGCCCCTTAAGGGATCTACCCTCCCAGCTTTTCCAACACCCCGTCCCTGTAACTTCTGCTGATGGGAATCTCATATTTCCCGATGCCAATGGTATCGCTGGTGAAGGTTTCTATTTTTGAGATTGCAACCACATAGGAACGGTGCACCCGTAGAAAATCGTTGTGCGGCAGCCGTGTCTCGACGTTCGAGATGGTATCTCGCGTCACAAGTATTTTTTGATCCCCACAATGGATCTTCACGTAATCGCTCAGGCTTTCGATGAACACAATCTCATCGAAACTGACCTTGACCATTTTGCGGTCTGAGCGAATGAACATAAAATCTTCTTTCACTTCATGAATGTCCGCGACCTGTTCTCTTACCAGGGAAGCACTTTCTTCCAGGAACTTGTTGACCCCCTGCAGAAGCCGTTCAAATGAGATGGGTTTCAGCAGGTAATCAACCGCTTGCAGATCGAATCCATCCACGGCGTATTCCCTATAGGCAGTTGTGAAAATGACCTTAAAATTTCCGGACATGGATTTGGCAAAGGAGAGCCCCGAGATGTCAGGCATATTGATGTCTAGGAAGACCAGTTCAACAGGATGGCTGTGAATGGCTTTGAACGCTTCAACCGCGTTCTTGCAGCTTGCCACCACACAGATCCGGTCGATCTTTCCCAGGTGGCTTTCGAGGATTTCCCTGGCCACCGGTTCATCATCCACAATGATGCAATTAATCTTCCCTGTTTTCATTGATTTTCTGAAGGTTATTGATTATCAGGGCAGCCCTGTACCACCCTCCCGAATAGCCGTATTCCAGGTGATAATTCCCGGAGTAATGCAGCGCAAGTCTTTTTTCGAAATTGTTAAGCCCCAGTCCGTTTTCACCCGGTGTTTCCGCGGGCGGATGGGCTGCATTTTCTATGTTGAACTTCAGCGTCTCGAGGCCAGCTTCGATCACGATACGTATCCTGAGCTGGCCATCCTGTAATATACCATGCTTGAATGCATTCTCAACAAAAGGGATCAGCAGCATGGGCGCGATCCGGATCCGTTCGTCAATCTCGTTGGAACGGAATGCCACATCCAGTGTTTCCCGGAACCGGATCCGTTCCAGCTCGATGTATTCTTTGATATGCAGAACCTCCTCTTTAAGGCTTACCATGGGTTTATCAACCTGGTAGAGAATATAGTCGAGCAGGTTGGACAGCCTGAGGATAACATCCGGTGTATGTGCTGATTTTTTCAGTGCCAGTCCGTAAATTGTATTCAGGGTGTTAAAAAGGAAGTGGGGATGGATCTGTTTCTTCAGATACGTCAGCTCCTGATCTTTTAATTGAAGCTGGGCGGTCAGCATTTTATTCATCAGGTCCCTGTTTTTCTTCTCGATCTCGAAATTTCTGTTCAGGATGCTGATGAAACTTACCAGGATCACTATCATGTAAACCAGGATCATGATGAAGAAGAAGTTCTTCACCATGGGAGGGATCAGGGCTGCATCAAATTTTTTATGGAAGATGAGGACCCCGTAAATGATCAGAACCATGAAGTATGCGGATGCAGACAGGGTATAAAAACTGAAAAGCAGCAAGCGGCCGTAATCTTTCGTGAAAAGATACCGGGGAATCAAAAAGTAAACGGAAAAATAAGTGATCGCCATGGTCAGGGGAAGCAGGAGGCTGGAGAACCAGATCACATAATCCCTGTCAGGGGAATTGTAATTGAAGAAATAAAAATACAAGAACCAGACCCCGGTCCAGAAAATAAGATGTAGAGGAATTGTCCTGACAGTTCGCTTCATGGGAGCAATATTACAAAATCGATCCTGTCCCGTGGTAATTTGTCGGCCAATAACCTGTTTTTTACCTTTTTTTGCATGATCAGCGGAGTTTTTTCAATTTGCAGCGGGAATACCGTTGAATGACCCGGCGGGAATGTCAACCGTCGAATAATGAAAAAACCAATGGGATTGCGGGTTAACTTTCCATTGCAAACCCAAAAAAATTATGATGAAAGACATTATTTCAAAACTGAATGACGGAGGACCCGTGTTCACCTACACCATTATGATCCTTCTTCTGGTTATTATCGTCCTGTTTGTTCAAGCGGTTGTCGAGAAGAATTTCAGCAAGAAATCCCGGTCAGTAATCGCATCCCTGGGCTGGTTTGCGCTGGCATGGGGATACCTGGGACGCACTTTCGGACTGATCATGGCATTCGACAAGATCGCAGCAGCCGGTGAGATCACCCCGGAACTTACAGCCGGAGGCCTGAAGATGGCCCTGATCGGACCGCTATGCGGACTGACTGCATTCCTGCTGGCCAGGCTGGGAATCCTGGTCCTTCAGTTAAAAAGCAAAAAGGAATCTTTCACCTGATCCATGGCGCAAAGCACTGAACAACAATTACAGGGGTTTTATATATTTGTGGCAAACTTCACACACTTGCCATGAAAATAATCTCACTATCACAGGTGGAAAAAAAGGAAGTCAAGATGGAAGGTGTCCACAGGGCATGGAAGCAGCTTCCGCTGGGCAGTCAGGACGGCGCACCCGTCTACTCCTACCGTGTATTCACCGTGGATCCGGGAGGGCATACCCCTTTCCACCAGCACCCTTACGAGCACATGAACTATGTGATCGAAGGCAGCGGCGCGCTCGTTAACGAAAAAGGGGAGGAAACTCCTCTGAAAGCAGGTGATTTTGCCCTGGTCAACCCCGATGAAAAGCATCAGTACCGGAATAAAGGGGACCAGCCCCTGAAACTGATCTGCGGGGTGCCAAAGGAGTTTGAGTGAGAATAGAGTCTATTTTTAGACGAAGTGTCCGATTGCTGAGACAACAAGTACTTCTACCCTGTCTTCATACACTTTATAAATAATCCGGTCTTTTCTGTTTATGCGCCTGGACCAGTACCCTGCCAGATTATATTTAAGTGGTTCAGGATTTCCGGTGCCCTCGTAGGGATTCTCCGTAAGCTCTTTTAAGATTTGCTCTATTTTGAGAATATCCGATCTTTTACCAGATCTGTAGTGATATCGCAATTCCTTAGTCGCCCTAGTCGTGAACTCTACAAGATACTTTCCCATGGCTTGTCAGGGTCCTTTAACGGTATCGTTTGTCTTTTAGCATATTCTTCTTCTCCCTCCCTGACAGCCTGGATTAATTCTTCATTTACGGAAAGGCGATCGGCATCATTCAATGGAACGATCACATAAGCTTTGTCCTTACCACGCTGGATAATTATTTGTTCATTCTTGTCGACCAGGTCAAAATATTTTTTCTGATGGTCCCTGAATTCTCGACTGCTGACTATTACCATGATAAATTCTCGTGTACCAATATGGTACAAATATACAGATTTGTAAAATACGAATCCACAAATCAAGTGATGCGCGTTGCCGAAGGAGTTTGAGTGATCGCTATTCAGTATCTGGGGATGAAATTTCTTTCCTAATTGCGTCTTTTATGTACTGATTGAGAGATATCCCTTTCATTGAAGCATTATAAGCAGCTTTCTTGTGTAATTCGGGTGACAAACGGATATTCAAATTGCCTTTATATGATTTCTCAATCGGTGAGTTGGTCCTGCGGCAATCTTTTATATGCTCATCCACCACATATTTAAATCCTTTCTCAAGCTCATCAACTGTTGAACCTTCAAAAGTAATCAGGTCATTGACTCCTTCTACCTTTCCATAGAATACCCGGTCCTCGGCCGCGAAATGTACCGAGCCTATGAATCCCTTGTACTTCAATGCATCTTTCATATCAGTTTCTTTATTTTAAGTTCATGGATTATCAAATCAATCTGATATCTCTTCAGGACGTTTCCTGGATGAGGTTTGTGCAACTTTATATTGTGTTTTGCATCCTTGTTGCGAAAGACAACCCTGGATCCGGATCCCTGTAATTCCTCATAACCCAAAGCCCTCAAAAGCCTAATCAACTCATTATATGTAAAATCTCTTGGCCTCGAAATGAACCTGTTGAGTAGCTTTTCCTGTTTTGTCATTAACGCTTGATCGTGCTTACAAAGATACAATAAAAGCTTCAATCATGCGACTAAATATTAGTGGCATCAAAATTGTTTTAAACGAAATCGAATTGCATACTATTTTCAGGTTTTTATGGGAGTTAAAGTGCCAATGAATTACATCATCCAGGGGGAAGGAGCCCTGGTCAATGAAAAAGGGATTGATCCGTTTCTCCCAGTTTCAGCGAATGTGTACCGGGATCACTGATCAGCGACGAGATGAATCTTACCCAGTCATCATCCGCATTCAGGGAAGGGACAAGGGTGAGTTCTTCCCCTCCGGCTTTCGTAAAAAGCTCCCTGTAGTCCAGCCCGATCTCAATTTCTGTTTCCAGGCAGTCGGCCACGAAAGCAGGACTTATGATCAGGATTCTCTTTTTTCCCTCCCGGACCAGTTTGAGCAATGTCTGATCGGTGAATGGCCTCAGCCAGTTGCGTCCAAACCTGGATTGAAATGAGGTATACGTTTTTTCTGGTGCTATTTTTAATGCTGCACGAATTGACCTGGTGGTATGGTAACAGGCAGCCCGGTAACAGTCCCTGTTTGCCTCGTTATAATGCTGTTCGCACTTGAGTGCTCCGCAGGAGGCGCCGGGATGGCCTTTTTCGGTTTGCCGCACGGGGATCCCGTGATAGCTGAAGACCAGGGCGTCATAGTCTGCAGGTTCACATGCAAGGATTTTGTTCTTCCAGGCGGCAATGAAGTCACGGTGCTCATGGAATGACGGAATGATCCTGGTATGTTCTGCCAGTTTGTGGAATTTCAATTCTTCCCGGAGCAGCTGCACCACGCTGCCGGTTGTGGAAGTGGCAAACTGTGGATATAACGGAAGCACAAGCAGTTCCCGGTAGCCTTCACCCTTCATCCACTGGATCAGTTTTTGCAAGGCGGGTTCCCCGTACCGCATGGCCAGGAATAGCTCAGTGCCCCGGGGCAGCTGTTCCCTGACTTTTTTCTCAAGCTCCCTGCTGTGATAAATTAAAGGGAATCCGCGATCCGTATGCAATTGCTTATAAAGTCTCGCTGAACGCGGGGCCCTGAACGGAGCGATGATCCCGTAAACCAGCGGGTAACGAATCCAGGCCGGGAGATCGATCACATTTGGATCGCCCAAAAATTCTTTCAGGAACGTACGAACATCCCCGGTACGGCAGGAAGCGGGACTTCCAAGGTTGACCAGCACGACCGCTTTTCTGTGTTCTGCCATATCACTTATTCCCGTTTAACGTGAGGTCACATGTTTATGGTGTTTTCCGCGGCCAGTCTGCCCTGCCTGATCCGGTCGGCCAGTCCGATACCACCCTGGAAATTCCCCCTCAGGAACAGTCCCGGATACCGGGCTTCAACCTGCCGGACAGCATCAAACCGGGATCCGCTTGATTTTTCATACTGCGGGATGGCCCACTGATACCTGAAGGTACGGAAAAGATCGGGATCAAAACGGTCGATGCCCATCAGGTCTGTGAATTCCCTTCCTATCAGGTCGGACAATCCCTGATCGTTCAGCTCAAAAAGTTCGGGTCTGCGTATTCCTCCGACAAAAACGGTAAAAAGCGCAGCTCCTTCCGGTGCACGGCCCTCGAGAAAGGCGGAGGGGAACAGGATCCCCAGCAGGTCCCTCTCTTCTTTAAAAGGGATCAGGCCCCCGAAACCATCCGGGTTCATTCCCTTCCAGTGCCTGAACCCGACCGCCGCCTCGATGACCCTGGCATATCTGATATCAGTGAGCCGGGCCATGGTTTCATGGTCAATGTCAGGCAGTAACCGGGACAATTTTTCGGATCCCGTTGTAACGATCACCTGATCTGTCAGGCACTTCTCTGCAACTCCTTTATCCGTGGTGAATTCAACCATGAAACCCTTCCCCTGGCCATGCACGGTTGTCCCCCTGGTGCTAAGAATATAATTTTCGGGGCCTGATTTCTCATAGAGTGAATCCACAAGCGATTGCAGTCCGCCTTTGCAGGAAAAAATTTCCCGCGTTGCTTTTTCCTCATGCGTGTTTTTTTTCTTCAGTTTCTTTTTCACAGCACCCCCGATGAAACTGCCGTATTGCTGTTCGAGATTGTATAACTTGGGAAGGGCATATTTCGGGATCAGTTGACCGGGATCTCCGGCGTAAACTCCTAGAATAAAAGGATCCACCGCATACTCCAGGTAACTTTTTCCCATTCTTCTGATAACCAGGTTTTTAAGCGTTTCTTCAGGATCGGTTCCCCTGGATCGGAAAGGTTCTGCCAGGATCCGGAATTTGTCTTTCAGGGTAAAGAGCGGAGTTTGAATGGCCTCACCCAGTCCGGAAGGCAGCGCATGCCACTGTCCCCCTTTCAGGATATACCGTTTCTTCACGCTGCTGCTGGCGACCTCCAGCTCCACGGCACCCTCCAGATCCTCGAAAAGCATGGCTGCTTCCGGTTGTCCCAGCACACCTGTATTCGGACCGGTTTCGAAAAGGAACCCATCCTCCCGGATTGTCCGGATGACTCCCCCCACGCGGTCCTTCTCTTCCAGTACCAGGAAATTCTTTCCGGCCTTGTTCAGATAATAGGCCGAGGTGAGCCCGGTAATGCCGGCACCGATAATAACGCAATCCTTTCTGCCTTCTATCATACCTTTCCTGATTAAATGGTTTTCGAGAACCTCTTCTGGTAAGAAACATATCCCGGGTCGAGTTCCCTGGCGATCACCCTGATGAGCAGCATTCCAAGGGTGGTGGCTGTGATATTGTTCCCCTCGCGGTCTATTAGGCCGTCCCTTTCCAGTTCTGCGAAATTCTCTTCGGAATAATCCAGGAGTACTTTGAGATCCTGAAGATCCATGCCGAGCCGGGCGGCTTCCAGCTCCAGCTCCAGCTGTCCGTTGCACATCATCTGATTGATCACCTGGCGTATTTTTTGCTCTTTTTCATTCAGGAAGTAGCCTTTTGCAACCGGCAACTTCCCTTTTCCCAGATGCTGAATGTAGTGGGAGGCATCTTTTGTATTTTGAATATAAGCATGTTGCAGCTGGCTGATGGCAGAGGCGCCGAAGGCATAGACCTGTCCGGTATGCTTGCTTGTGCAGTATCCCTGGAAATTCCTGTGGAGCGAACGCTCACGGAAAGCTTCTGCCAGTTCATCCCCGGGAAGGGCAAAATGATCCATGCCAATGGGATCATACCCCGCACCTGTCAAAAATTCATATCCCCGCAGGAGCATTTTCATTTTCATATCCG
>DSEO01000194.1 GCA_011056635.1 Bacteroides sp. | reverse complement strand
GAATACCGGAAGCTGGTTGCCAAGGCGGCGACTTTCCGGGACGGAGCCGGGCCGGCCGACATTGAAAAAGGGATCTTTCAGGTGGATCTGGCACACTTTGACAGGACCGACAGGTGTGTTACCTGTCACCGGGGACTGGAAAATCCGCAGATGGAAGGAGCTCCCCAGCCGCACGCCATGCATCCGGGGACCTACCTGGCGGATCATCCCTACCGGCAGTACGGGTGTACCATCTGTCACGGCGGACAGGGCAGGGCGCTGGACAAGGAGGATGCATTCGGAAGACTTCCCGGAACCCACTGGCCCCATCCCATGCTGGAACAACCGTATATCCAGTCCACCTGCGGGCACTGTCACCTTACCATCTTCAGCGGGAATGCGCCGGGAAAGGATTCAGTGGAAAGGCATGAAAAAATTTACGGGATGGAGGTATTCCTCAGGGGAAAGGACCTTTTTTCCGCTGAAGGATGCCTGGGATGCCACAGGGCAAGGGGTGTGGGCGGGATCCTGGGTCCGGATCTGACAGAGCAGGGGGAAAAGACCCGGCATGAATACAGTTTCCAGAACGTGGAGGGGGAGCAGACCGTTTCCAACTGGCTGAAGGCACACTTCAGGGACCCGGAAATGGTATCACCGGGATCACGGATGCTCAAGATCGATCTCCCGGAGCATGAGCTGGATGCCCTGGCAACCTTTGTGATGGGGCTCGCCAGGCCGGAGATCCCTTTCGAATATTTCACCATGACCGCCCTGAACGAGTTCAAAGGGATCCGGGATCCCATGGAAGGGGCCAGCGGGTATGCCGCCCTTTGTTCCGCCTGCCACGGCAGGGAAGGGACCGGTAAATCGTATGTCGGTTACAAAACGGGGATCCCGGCCGTCGGGAACCGGGATTTCAAAAGGGTGGCCTCTGATGCGTTCATCAGGTTCACCCTTCAGAAGGGAAGGAGCCGGCGCCAGATGGGAAGCTGGGAGGAGGCTGTGTCAGGGGTCACGGACGGGGAGCTGGACGGGATCACCGGCTTCCTGAAACAGCAGGAGGGGGTAAAGGTGGATGAATTGCTGTCCCGCTATATGGAAGCGAAGCGAAAAGGTGTATTGTCCGGAGAAGAGCTTTTCCGCAACCGGTGCGCGGCCTGTCACGGTGACAACGGAACCGGCGGTGTGGCTGTAGCCCTGAACCAGGAAGGTTTCCTGGACAGGGCAGGCAACAGTTTCATCCTGCATACCGTGATCCGGGGGAGAAGGAACACTGCCATGCCGGGGTGGCCCCACCTGGAGGAGCGGGCACTGGTCAGTCTCCTTTCGCTGATCCGCTCCTGGCACGGAACGGTCCCGGCCACAGATGCCATGGTCCTCCCTGTGACCGATCCGGAGGAAGGTGCCCTGAAGTACCATTTTCTCTGCTCACGCTGTCACGGGGAGTTCGGGGAGGGGGAGACCGGCCCGGCCATTATCAACCGGGATTTTCTTGCAGTGGCGGGGGACAGGTACCTGTATGAGACAATCGCTGAAGGAAGAATCCATACGGCCATGTTCGGCTGGTCCACCGACGTGTACAACCAGGAAAGGCTGGATCGGGAAGATATCGGGAATATTGTGGGATACATGCGGCAGTCGGCCCGTGCACCGCTGACCTACATTCATGCGGGAGCCAACCCGGGCAACCGTGAGCAGGGAGCCATGGTTTACAGGCAACACTGTGCGGAGTGCCACGGGGAAACCGGGGATGGTCCCGCTGCCCCGGCCATCCGGAACCAGGAACTGCTCAGTGCGGCTTCCAACGGCTACCTGATGGCCACCATTACCCTGGGGAGGGAGGGGACTGCCATGCCGTCATGGGGGTACGGAACGGGATCATATCCGGTGCTTTCCGGTGCACAGCGGCAGGACCTGGTTGCCTTTATCCGGGCCTGGCAGCGGATACGGATCAAATATTAGCACGTTGCAGTAAGGAACCGGGCCATTGGTCAATTTGTTAATTAAACCTTGAATTTGTTCATTATCAGAAGTAACCATTTTCTAATTTTAACGTTAGAATACAATGTAGCACCTTCTGACCATCACTTATGAGTTTTAAGGTATTTGTACTTTATTCATATCCGAACGACAGGTTATTCGTAGGGTATACCAAGAGCCTCACCGATTATATGATCACCATGAACGTGATGAAATCCAATAATCCGCTGTATGAATTCAGGCCGTGGACCCTGATCCATATGGAGCTTTTTGAGGATGAGGACGAGGCCATGGTCCGGGAAGGTTTCCTGAAACAGGAGATGGGTCAGGATTACATCCGGAGAGAGATCCTGCCCATGTTTGATTTTCATTAAAAATCCGCGGGCTCCCCATTCTTTTATATCTTTGTGCCGTTAAGGCATCGCGATCCCATGACCCAGCAACAAGAGAAAACATACCGGCGGATCCTCCGGAAGCTGACCCACAAATACCGGATGGTCCTGCTTAACGAGGATACCTATGAAGAGGTGGGTCACATGCGGCTTACCCGGCTGAACATGATCGCTGTTGCGGGAGTGATCATCCTGCTTCTGGTTGCCATCGTTTACGTGCTTATCGCCTATACCTCCATCCGTGAATTCATTCCGGGATATCCGGATGCCGCCATGCGTCAGAATATCCGGGAAAATGCAATGAAGATTGACTCCCTGGAATATGAGCAGGCGGTCAGGGACCAGTATTTTGACAATCTGAAGCGCATCATCACAGGGGAAGCCCCTTTGAATTACCTGAACGATACCCTGGAAGTGGATCATCAGGAGGAGATCCCCTTCCTGAGGTCCACGAACGATGCCCTGCTGAGACAGCAGGTGGAAGCCGAAGAGCATTTCAGGCTGAGTGTCCTGGATGAGGAGAATCTGGGAAAGAGACTCCATGACATCCATTTTTTCACCCCTGCCAACGGGATCATCACCAACGCTTTCAATCCCATGGAAGGACATTTCGGGATCGACCTGGTGGCTCCTCCCAACGAGGTGGTCAAGGCAGCCCTGGATGGCACGGTTACCATGTCTACCTGGACGCTGGAAACCGGTTATGTGATCCAGATCCAGCACGATTTCGAACTCATTTCGGTCTATAAGCACAACGCGGCGCTTTTTAAATCGGTGGGGCAGAAAGTGGTTGCCGGAGATGCCATCGCCATCGTGGGCAACTCAGGAGAGCTTACGACAGGTCCGCACCTCCACTTTGAACTGTGGCACGACCGTGTACCGCTGAATCCGGCTGAATTTATCGTATTCTGATTGCATGAAGAAGAGAATTGCCATACTTGGCTCCACCGGGTCCATCGGGACCCAGGCACTGGAGGTCATGGCCTGTTATCCGGAATTATATGCGGTGGAAGTGCTTACGGCCAATCATAATGCGGATCTCCTTGTGGAACAGAGTATTCGGCATCGGCCCAATGCGGTGGTGATCGGAAATGATGAACATTATGCCAGGGTGAAGGAGGCACTGAAGGATTACCCGGTCAAGGTGTTTGCGGGAGAGGAAGCTGTTACCCAGGTGGTGCAGCTGGATACGGTGGACATGGTGCTCACCGCGCTGGTGGGGTTCAGCGGTTTAAAACCTACCCTGGCGGCGATCCGGGCAGGCAAACCGGTGGCCCTGGCGAACAAGGAGACCCTGGTGGTGGCCGGAGAGCTCATCATGCATGAGGTCAGCGAAAGGCCGGTGCAGATCATCCCGGTCGACTCGGAGCATTCGGCCATATTCCAGTCGCTGGCCGGTGAGGGTGACAATGAAATTGAGAAACTGATCCTGACTGCTTCGGGGGGACCGTTCAGGGGGATGGGATTGAAAGCGCTGGAAAGGGTTACTCCGGAACAGGCCCTGCTCCATCCCAACTGGTGCATGGGGAAAAAGATCACCATTGATTCGGCCACTTTGATGAACAAGGGACTTGAGGTCATTGAGGCAAGGTGGTTGTTCGGGGTGGATCCGGAACAGATCGAGGTGGTGGTCCATCCCCAGTCGATCATCCATTCCATGGTGCAGTTCACAGATGGTTCCATCAAAGCCCAGATGGGCATGCCCGATATGCGGCTCCCCATCCAGTATGCCCTTTCCTACCCTACCAGGCTGACATCGGAGTATCCGCGATTCAGTTTCAGGGATTTCCCGGAACTGACTTTTGAGCCCCCGGATACAAAAATTTTTCGTAACCTTGCACTTTCTTACGAGGTGTTGAAGAAAGGAGGGAACTGGCCATGTATCCTGAATGCGGCGAATGAGATCGCAGTGGAGGCTTTTCTGGAGGGGAAGATAAAATTTCTGGACATCCCGGCTGTCATCGAAAAAACCCTTGAAATGTCAGATTTTATCGGGAAACCTTCGCTGGAGGATTATATGGAGACCAACCGGCAGGCCAGGCAGGTTGCCGGAGAACAAATTTAAGCTGGAATGGAAATATTAATCAAGGTAATACAGTTTCTGCTGAGTTTATCGATCCTGATCGTCCTGCACGAAATGGGACACTTTATCCTGGCAAGGATCTTTAAGACAAGGGTGGAAAAATTCTTTTTATTCTTCGATGCAGGGTTTGCCCTGTTCAAGAGAAAGATCGGGGATACCGTTTACGGAATAGGCTGGCTTCCCCTGGGAGGGTATGTGAAGATCAGTGGCATGATCGATGAATCCATGGACAGGGAGCAGATGAAGCAACCTCCCCAACCCCATGAATTCAGGTCAAAGAAGGCATGGCAGCGCCTGATGATCATGCTGGGCGGCGTATTTATGAACTTCGTGCTGGCACTGGTTATCTACATCCTGGTATTTTATACCTGGGGAGAAAGGTATGTGCCCGCCGAACGGATTGAATACGGGTATATGGTGGACAGTACCCTGATGAATATCGGGTTGAGGAACGGGGATAAGATCCTCGCACTGGACGGTAAGGTAGTGGAGAAATGGGAATCGATCCATCATGATATTGTGGTGAATGAAACCAGTATCATACAGATCGAGCGGGAAGGCAGAATGATGGATATCCGTGTCCCCGACGGAGCCATAGCGGAACTGTTAAAGGCTGAATACCCCCTCTATCCGAGGATCCCTTTTGTGGTGGGGGACCTGGTGGAAGGAAGCGGTGCGAAAAAAGCGGGCCTGGAGGTGGGGGACAGGATCATTGCGATCAATTCGGAACCGGTCCGGTTTTACGACCAGTTCCTGGAAAAGACCGGAGGCGAGCAGAATACCGCATTTGCGTTCACCCTGGTGAGAAATTCCGATACCCTGCAACTGGAAGTGATGACGAATGAGGAAGGGAAATTCGGGATCTACAACCTGAACTATACGGAATTCTTCGAACCGGTCGTGGTGAAATATTCATTCCTGCAGTCCATTCCCGCAGGCATCCGTCGGGGGATGGATATTACCGGGAGTTACCTGAAACAGCTGAAGATGCTTTTTAAGCCGGAGACCAGGGCCTATGAGCAGCTGGGGGGGTTCATCAAGATCGGCAGCATCTTCCCTTCTTCATGGAACTGGCAGAGCTTCTGGAATATGACAGCATTCCTTTCCATCATCCTGGCCATCATGAATCTTTTGCCAATTCCGGCGCTGGACGGGGGACATGTGATGTTTTTGCTTTATGAGATCATTTCCGGGAGGAAGCCGGGGGACAAGTTCCTCGAATATGCCCAGATCGTGGGGATGGTGATTCTGCTGAGTCTTTTGCTCTATGCCAATTTGAACGATATCATCGGATTATTTAACAAATAGAAGAATTAATTATCTATTTTTGTATAACAAATCCTTAAAATAATACCATGGAAGCTTTTGTAATATTGGCTATAGGTGTCTGGCAGATTGTTGTGATCGTCCTGCTGGTGCTGTTGCTGTTCGGGGGAAGGAAAATACCTGAATTGATGCGCGGTGTGGGACAGGGAATGAAGGAATTCAAGAAGGCTACCAGCGATGATTCAGATGAAGAGGAAGAAATGGAAGATTCCCGGTCACGGAAAAAACTCAAAGATATCGATGACTAGATTCGGGCATTTCAAAAAGACCTGTCCCCTGCGTTGGGCAGGTTTTTTTGTCTTATTCGTGTTGATCACCGGATTGATAGCATGCGACGGGGTGAATCGGCAGGGAGGCGTCGGGGGCAGGATCCTGCCCAATGTGACGGGTGGTGCAGGTGAGGTGCTCGTGGTCATGGACAATTTTAACTGGGAGAACGCATCCGGGGAATTGCTCAAGGATATCCTGATGGAGGAGTATCCCGGTCTGCCCCAGTCGGAACCGTTGTTTGATGTGATCCATGTGACAGCGGCCTCCTTCGATAACGTTTACAAGTACCACCGCTCCATCGTACTTATCACCGTCAGCTCCGGTCAGGAAGGGGAGATCCGGTTCAGGGAAAATGTCTGGGCGAAACCCCAGATCCTGGTGCAGATTACAGCCCCCACGGCCACAGACCTCAGGCAGCTGATCCGCGACAATGAAGCACGGATCCGGAGTTTCCTGGTGGTGTATGACCGGAACAGGCTGATAAAAAGTTATCAGGATTCCAAGGATATGGGTCTTCAGAAGGAGATCGCCGATCACCATCAGATCCGGCTGGCCGTTCCCAGGGGTTATAACCTGGATTTCAGCAAAGAAGATTATACATCCGTGTCCATTGAAACACCCGACATGTCCCAGGTGATCCAGATCTATGATTATCCCGCCTCCGGTCCGGAGGATCTTTCCACCACCCGGCTGATTGAGATGCGCAATGCATTTACAAAGAAGTACGTGGAGGGACCGCGGGACGATTCATACATGACCGTTTCCAGGTTGTATGAACCAATCGCATACGAGTTGAATAACAATAACATGGATGTGGTTGAGATCAGGGGATTGTGGGAACTGGAAAACGGTTTCATGGGAGGACCGTTCGTCAGCCATTCCGTGTACGATGCCAGCCGCAACCGGATCGTTACGGTCGACGGGTATGTCTACTACCCCAATCAGAAAAAACGGACAAAGATCCGGCAACTGGAGGCCATCATCTATTCCATGGAGATCATATAGTCCCGGCCAGGTGTTTCTTGATGTGGGCAAGCAGCATGTCCCTGGTGAAGGGTTTCATGATGTAATCGGTGAAACAGCCGGCGTAAAGCCCGTTGATCATCTCTCCCTCAAAGGTAAATGCTGTCTGTGCGATCACGGGGATCTTTTCTCTCAGCGAACGGATCTTTTTGGTTGCTTCATAACCGTCCAGTCCGGGCATCAGAATATCCATCAGCACCATATCGATTCCCGGGTTTTTTTCAAACAGTTCCACCGCCTCCCATCCGTCCCTGGCCCTGAGAATTTTCATTTTCGTTGGAGAAAGCAACTCTTTGATATAAAGATAATTTGATTCAATATCTTCGGCCACGAGGATTTCATGGGCTGACCAGTCTTCATATTTTTTTTCCTGTCTGGTGCCCAGGTTGCCGGACTGACTTGGTTTCGGCATTACCACAGGCAGGGTGAAATAGAAGTTTGAGCCCCTGCCTTCGGTGGTTTCCACCCAGATTTCCCCGCCCATCAGCCTGACCAGGTCATGACAGATGGCAAGTCCCAACCCGGCTCCACGCAGTAACGACTCATTGCTGTCCACCAGCTTCACAAACCGGTCAAAAATAATCCTGGATTTGTCCCGCGAGATACCCGGACCGGTATCTTTGACATAGAACAGCAGCATATCGCGGCCACTTTTATTTTCTTCATTGTAGGTGTACCCCAGGGTGATATTGCCCTGGCGACTGAATTTCACAGCGTTCTCCAGCAGGTTGTTCAGGACCTCTGTAACCCGCATGGGATCCGCCTGGATGACAAAGTCATCCTCCTTACGGCCCGGTTCAAGGACCAGATCGATGTGTTTCTTGCCGGTGTCGTCCAGGATCTGCCTGTATCTTTCAAAGAGTTCTTCGAGGCGTTTATTCACATGGAACTGGCGGGGACTGATTTTAACCTGTCCGAGATCGATCCTGGAAAGAATGACGGTTTTCTCGATCAGCTGGAGCAGATCGGAACTCCCACCCACAATCTGGGCGAGGTAAAGGTTTTTTTTCTCCTCGGACAGTACCTGGTTCCTGAGCAGTGAAGCAAATCCGGCGATGGCGTTCATGGGAGTCCTGATTTCATGGGAAAGATTCCCCAGGAACGCGGTTTTCAGCTTCTCAGATGCTTCCGCCTTGTCCCTGGCGGTTTTGAGCATCTGTTCGTATTCCTTTTGTCCGGAAATATCGATGAGCGAGAGGATCATGTAGCCGGACTCCAGGACTGGAAAACCTGAAAGATAGACGGTCTTCAGATTACCGTTCCGCTGCAGGAAATTACATTCATGCTTCTCCGGTGAATTCTCATCGCCAGCACGGAGCCGCTGCACGAAATTCAAACAGATTTCCTTCTCTGCGGGAGGCACCATTTCATACCACCTGCGCTTTCCTTCGAGCTCCCCGCTGCTGTAACCCGTGATACTTTCCAATTTCCTGTTGACCATCAGGATCAGGGCATCTCCGTCAATGACCAACTGGGCTGCAGGTGAATGTTCAAAGAGAGCCAGCAGGATCCCTGGCTCCTCGATCAGTTCTTTTCGGGTTTCCATGGCAGACAGTTATTCAGTGGGCGGTTATGGCTTTCTGGTGCAGAAGAGGTTGGGTTTTTCGAATTCGAATAGTGTGGGATAATCTTCATCAAACCGTTTCAGAACTTCCATGATGATGGCTTCACGCATGAATTTGGATTTGTTCCGGACACTGTATTTCTTACAGTAGAGATTGATGGCTTCCTGCTCCCGGCTGTTGAATCGTAAAGTGGTCTGCTTGCTTCTTCTCAGCCGGTGATTCTTGTGTTGCTCCACGCCTGGTTCATTTGTTTCGTTGTCACTAAAGTAGGGATTGCGTGCAACTATATGCCATCCCGCTGCCGAGAACAATTAACAAATTCCTAACATATGAAAAAAAATATAAAATATATGAGAGTAAAATAGTCCATATAAATGATTTTAAAAATCATATATACAGTACTATAATAAATAAAAAGTATGCAAAAAATGTCTGTACATCAGATTTCAGGCCGAATTGATTTGCAGGTCAGCTTTCGGCTTCGGTAAAGGTCCTCCACAGTTCAGCGGGACGGATCAGTCCCAGCACAAGCGCGGTAATGATGCAGGAGGTCAGAAGTGCAAAAAATCCTGCAATCCATCCCGGTAGCAGCAGGCTGAGAAAACCTGCGCCCAGGTTCAGGCCCACAAAGACAACGAGTCTGATCAGAATGTCACTGTTGTAAGGAATACGGATCAGCCTGATGGAAAGTAACAACTGGGACAGTGCGTAAAAACCCTGGGAGCAAAGGCTGGCGATGGCGGCGCCATATGCCTGGTGACGGGGGATCAGCAGCAGGTTCAGGGAAATATTGATCACCACGGTGATGGCAGCCAGGATATTCAGATATCTGAGGTTGTTATTGGCCGTGAGAAGCGTTCCGTAAATGTAGCTGACGGACACGAAGGCAAAGCCGATCATCAGGATCCCGAAGATCCTGGAACTGTATGTGGCGTGGGAAGTATAAAGCAGGTCAATGATCTCCCGGCTGTAAAAATTACCGGCAATGGCCAGCGTGGAGCCTGCCACCAGGAGCAGTGGCAGGGCAATGCGGATCAGTTCGTTTACATTCTCCTTCAGGCGGAGCATCCTTGAAAACATGGGCAGAAGGAGCATGGCGAAAAGGAAGGAAAACTGGGATGCGGCATCATAGATCCGGAAGGACTGCGCATAGATCCCGGCTTCTTCCTGTCCGTTATCGAGCAGGCGTTCCAGCATAACGGAGTCCACACGGTTGAAAAGAGACATGAGCAGGATCAGCAGGGCAAACGGATAACTCAGCCGCAACACTTTCAGGGATGAAGAAAAACTCAGGCGGGGCAAAAAAGAGCCGGACCTGTACCAGACAATTGCAGCGGTGGTGAGAAAAGTAAGGGTGTAGGACAGAGTCTGTGCATAAACGAACCACTCGATCCGGAACGGTTCCCTGGTCAGGTTTCCCCAGAGCAGCAATCCTGTAAAGAGGATCATCAGGCTGCGGTCCATGACCGACAAAAGGCTGTCAGTTCGGTAATACTGAAGCCCGCTGATGTTGGTCCGCATATACAGTATAAAGGATGCGATGAACTGGTTCAGCACCAGGATCCAAAGCATCCGGAACTGGGCCGGAGAATATCCGATGATCTTTCCTGACAGCAAAACCACTCCTGCATAGAGAATCGCCAGAAGGAATTTGAGGGGAATGATGGCGGCAAGATGTTCCCCGAGCAGGCTGTGATCCCTGGAAATGGCCCTGTTGTTGAAGTTATTGATACCCAGGTCAAGCAAAATGTTCAGGATGAAGGCAAAATTGAACAGGGAAAAATAGAACCCGTATATCTCTTCACCCACCCTGTTCTGCACACCCACCTCTATCCCGAAGAACCAGAAAGGCTTGATCAGAAGATTGAGGAAGATCAGCAGGGCAAGGTTTGTGACAAAACGCTTTTTCAATTGCAATCGGGATTGAATTATTTTTTAATTCACCACAAATGTAATAAGTTCACCCCAGAATATTCGCGAGAGCGTTGGAACAACAGATTAAAAAGGCAACAATTGCGGTGAATACCCGCCTGCTGGAGCCCGGGAAACTGGATGGGATCGGATGGTTTACCTTCGAAACCCTGAAACGGATCACCAGGGATCATCCCGGTGTACATTTTATATTTATTTTTGATCACGGATACCCGGGCGAAGTGATCTTTCAGGACAACATCACACCGGTCGTACTGAAGCCCCGCACCCGGCATCCTTTCCTCTGGTATCTCTGGTTCCAGTGCAGGATCCCTGCACTGCTGAAAAAATTGAAGCCGGATCTTTTTCTCAGTCCCGACGGATTTCTGCCGCTGCGGTCGGAGATCCCCGCTGTGGCGGTGATCCATGATATTAATTTTGAACACAGACCCGGCGACCTTCCCTGGCTGGCGGGAAAATTCTATCGCTATTATTTTCCGAAATATGCCAGAGAGGCAACCCGGATCGTGACTGTCTCAGAATATTCCAGAAGGGATATCATCAACCATTATGAGGTGCCGGAAGAAAAAGTGGACCTGGCTTACAACGGGGCCGGCGAGCATTATCATCCCATCACCGGGGAGCGGGCGGCGGAGGTCCGGAACCATTATACGGGAGGTGCACCCTATTTCGTTTTCGTGGGCAGCATTCACCCCCGCAAGAACATCACAAATTTGCTGAAGGCTTTCCAGCTCTTCCGGGATGAGTGCAGGGACAATTACAGGATGATACTGGTGGGGGAACAATTCTTCCTTACGAAGAAGATGAATGAGCAACTGGAGCGAATGAAGAACAGGAAAGATGTGATCTTTACCGGGCGACTCAACCCCGAACAGCTGAATGATGTGCTGGGGGCGGCCTGGGCAATGACTTTTGTGCCTTTTTTTGAAGGATTCGGGATCCCTTTGCTGGAAGCCATGCGCTGTGATATACCGGTCATTGCCTCCAACGTCACGAGTCTTCCGGAGATTGCCGGCGATGCAGCCATCTATGCCGATCCGAATAGTGTGGGGAGCATCCGTGACGCCATGGTCAGGATCGTCAGGGAGGAAGGATTGAGGCAGGCCCTGATTGAGAAGGGACGCGAGAGAAGGAAACAATTCAGCTGGGACCATACGGCCGCCATGTTATGGGAATCCATCGGAAAGGTCCTGGACAAAAATGCTTAAGCCTTACTGCACAAAAGGGATTCTGGAAGCGGGATGCGATGAGGCCGGCAGGGGATGCATCGCAGGTCCCGTTTTTGCGGCAGCAGTGATCCTTCCCGAAAATTTCATGCATCCGCTTCTCAACGACTCCAAACTGGTTTCGGCCGGGATCCGCACGAAACTGAGAAAGATTATTGAGGATGAAGCCATTGCTTACGGGGTGGGGATCGCGGACGAAGAAGAAATCGACAGGATCAACATCCTGAATGCTTCCATGCTTGCCATGAAGCGGGCGATCGATCAACTGGGCACCGCTCCGGATCATCTGCTGGTGGACGGGAACCGGTTCCCGGGTCACAGGGGGATCCCTTTCACATGCGTGATCCGGGGAGATGGGATCTACAATTCCATTGCTGCAGCCTCTATCCTGGCAAAAACCAGCCGGGATGCCCACATGGAAGTGCTTCATCATTCCTTTCCGGAGTATGAATGGAATTCGAATAAGGGGTACGCCACCAGGTCTCACAGGCTGGCTGTCCTGAGACACGGACTATCCATCCACCACAGGAGGTCGTTCAGACTGAGAGACCGGCAGCTGAGCCTGGACTTTGTTTAACCCCATGGTGAGCAGCTTTAAAACAGGAAGGATCATGGAAGTTTAAAGAAGAAAATTGCAATATTTGTATTTTACGGACTATTACACTTTGAAAAAACTCTAAATCCCATTGTAATGAGAAGAATCAAGATACTGTTGGTCGCCCTTGTTTCACTTTTCCATCTGCAGTTGCGAGCCGATGAGGGGATGTGGCTGTTGAGCCTGCTCAGGGAGGTGAATATGGATGAGATGACGGAAATGGGCCTCAGGCTCACAGCGGAACAGATCTACAGCGTGAATCATTCCAGTCTGAAGGATGCGGTGGGCGCGCTGGATGGCGGATCATGTACGGCGGAGCTCATCTCTCCGGAAGGACTGCTGCTGACCAATCACCATTGCGGGTACGATGAGATCCAGTTCCACAGCACGGTGGAAAACGATTACCTGAAAAATGGTTTCTGGGCCATGACCAGGGAAGAAGAACTACCCAATGAGGGCAAGACCATCACTTTTCTGGTAAGAATGGAGGAGGTGACGGACCGGGTCCTGGAGGGCGTTACAGAAGACATGTCACAGGAAGCCCGGTATGCAAAGATACGGTCGGCGGCTGCCACCATCACGGAGGAGGCAGCGGAAGATAACCGGTATGAAGCCATGATCAGGAGCATGTTCAATGAGAACCGGTATTTTCTTTTTGTTTCGCAGACCTACAGGGATGTGAGGCTGGTGGGTGCACCCCCGGAATCCATCGGAAAATTCGGGGGAGATACCGATAACTGGATGTGGCCCCGGCATACGGGTGACTTTTCATTGTTCAGGGTATATACGGCTCCGGATGGAGAACCGGCCGATTACAGTCCCGAGAACATCCCGCTGAAATCAAAACATTATCTTCCGGTGTCGCTGCAAGGGTATGAAATGGGCGATTTTACCATGGTGCTGGGATACCCGGGCAGTACCGACAGGTACATATCCTCCTGGGAGGTGCAGGAATTGCTGGACGTCATCCATCCGAACCGTATCAAGATCAGGGGGATCAAGCAGGAGATCATGATGGAGGATATGCAGGCGAACGAAAAAGTCCGGCTTCAATATGCTTCCAAGTATTCCAGGTCGTCCAATTACTGGAAATATTCCATCGGACAGAGCAGGGGGCTGGACAATCTGAACGTGGTGGCGAAGAAACAGAAACAGGAAGAAGCTTTCAGACAATGGGTCCGCGAGCAGCCGGAGCGTGAGGCAATCTACGGAGATGCGCTGAAGAACATCCAAATGGCAGTTGAAGGCAGGCGTGAACACGCCAGTGCCATGCAGTATATTGAAGAAACCATATTCCGGGGAGGTATGGAGTCGGTATTGTTTGCCCGCAACCTGGGACAGCTTGAGCAGGCCCTGTCACATCCCGAGCCCGATCCGGAGCTGGTCGGCGCAATTACCGAAGGATTGAAGGAGATATCGGAGATTTTCTATAAAGACTACAATCCCTCCACCGACAGGAAGGTCATGACAGCCATGGTTCGCCTCCTGGTGGAAGAGGTGGACGAAATTTACCTCCCCGAGAACATTGTTGAGGTAAAGACCCGGTACAAGGGGGATGCAGCAAAATATACGGACAAATACTTTCAAAAATCTTTTGTCCCTTACAGAGAAAAATTCCTTGCGTTTCTGGAAAATCCTTCCCTGAAAACCATGAGAAAGGATCCTGCATTCCAGGCGGCAAAGGCGGCGGATAAATACTTCCAGATCCTGGGCATGACCGCCGAATTTGAGGAGGCCTACGGACTGGGAAGCAGGCTTTACCTGAAGGGACTCATTGAGATGTATCCCGAGAAAGATTTTTACTCCGATGCCAATTCCACCATCCGGCTGAACTATGGTACGGTGGGAGATTACAGGCCGAGGGACGGAGTCCGTTATCTGCATTACACCACACTGGAAGGTGTTATGGAAAAAGAGGATCCGGACAGCTACGAATTCAAAGTGCCGGAAAAACTGAAAACACTTTACCGGGAGAAGGATTACGGTCCCTACGGGTCCGGTGGCACCATGCGTGTTTGTTTTACCACCAACAACGACATTACCGGCGGGAATTCCGGAAGACCGGTGATCAATGCCAGCGGGGAACTGATCGGTGTAGCCTTTGACGGCAACTGGGAAGCAATGAGCGGAGATGTGGCTTTCGAGGAGGATCTTCAGAAATGCATCAACGTGGATATCAGGTACGTACTCTTCCTGATTGATAAACTTGCAGGTGCCCGCCACCTGATCGATGAAATGCAGCTCATTTGGTGATGCAACCATGCCCGGGGATGAGATAGTCATCTATACCGACGGGGCGGCCAGGGGAAATCCCGGCCCTGGCGGTCTGGGTGTGGTGATGATCTACGGAAATCACAGGAAGGAAATCGCGGAAGGATACAGGCACACCACCAACAACCGCATGGAATTGCTGGCGGTGATCAGGGCGCTCGAGTCACTGAAGAGGAAAGACCTGAAGGTGAAGGTCCATACAGATTCCAGGTACGTATCCGAAGCGGTGAACAGGGGCTGGGTGTTCAACTGGGAGACCAAAAAGTTCAAAAATAAAAAGAACGCGGATCTGTGGAAACGTTTTCTGGAATTGTACCGGTTTTATTCGGTGTCCTTTGTCTGGGTGAAGGGACATGCCACCATTCCGGAAAATGAACGCTGTGACAGGCTGGCGGTTGAAGCCAGTTACGGAACTGATTTAAAAGAAGATACGGAGTATGTAAATAACAACAACCAATCATTAACCGGATTTTCTTAATTTGGATATCTAACCTGATCCCTGATGTTGAACACGACCATCCTTTCTTACCATGGCCCGCTCACATTCAGCACGATAGACTGGTTGCTGTCGGAGTTCAAAATTGCCTCTCAGGACCACAGGATCTCTTTCAAATCGTATAAGAAGATGATATCCATCATGATAGAGGCACTTGAAAACATCACAAAATACGGGGAACAGTTCACTTGCGAAAAAGATGAAATTTCCGAATTCTGCCCCTCCTGTTTCATCAACCGGAACGCTACCTCCATCGAACTGATCACAAGGAACCCCGTGAAAAAATCCAGTGTTGAACCACTGCGTGCCAGGATCGATCATGTCAACAGTCAGTCAAGGGACGAACTGAGAAAGCTTTACAGGTACACCATCACCAATGGTAAATTTTCGTCGGAAGGGGGCGCCGGCCTGGGACTGATAGAGATCGCAAAGATCGCAGGAAACAGGATCCAGTACAAATTCAGCGACCTGTCGGAGGATTATGCTTTGTATACATTCCGGATCCATTTCAAGCTGTAACCCGGTCATGTCCCATATCGTGCAGCCCGGGTACGGAACCGAACACTTTGCCGGAGGCAAGGCTTCATTTACAGCGGAGTAACCTTTTTACATACAATGACATAAACATTGTGGCATGAAAACTGTTTTTCTTTTGCAAAGCGGATGTGATGTGGAGGAATTTTTTTACTGTTGCATTCAGGAACGTAGCTAAAAACAAGGTTTTCAGCCTGATCAATGTATCCGGACTGGCCATCGGACTGGCCAGCTCCATTATGATTATATTATTTATAATCAAGGAGTTGAGCTATGACCGGTTCCACGAACACAGTTCACGGATCTACAGGCTGTATATCGACGGTGAAATCGGTGAGCAATCCTTCAGGGGTGCATGGACCTCACCGGTGATGGCTCCTGCATTTGCAGAGGAGATCCCGGAGATAGAAAAGTTTGTGCGATTTGACGTATTCAACCAGCAGTTGATCTGGTATGATGACCGGAAATTCATGGAAGATCATTTTATGTTCGCCGACTCCAGCATCTTTGATATTTTCACCATCAATCTGGTCCGGGGAGATCCTTCAACGGCACTCGCAAGGCCCAGATCCCTGGTCATTACAGCGGATAAGGCGAAGCAGTATTTCGGGGAAGCAGATCCGCTGGGACAGGCCCTCTCGGTGAACAGGGACAGCAACTTTTATATGGTGACCGGCGTGATCGAGCCGTTGCCGGAAAATTCCCATTTTTTCGCGGATTTCATCGCTTCCATGGTGACCCTGGATGATTCCCGCAGGGGGACATGGTTTCAGAATTCCATTTTCAGCTATGTATTGCTTTCCCCCGGAGCAGACCCTGATGTGGTGGAAACGAAGATGGGTGAGGTAATGCTGGCACATATCAGGGAGGAGCTGGAAACGGTCCTGGGAGTGGGCCCCGAAGAGTGGGCAGCGGGAGGGAACCGCTACGGGGTATACCTTCAACCGCTGAAAAGCATCCATCTCCAGCCGGATATCGAGGTGGGCCTGGAGATCTGTTTCAGGCCTGTGAATGACAGGGCTTACATCTTTATTTTTTCACTGGTGGCCTTCCTCATCCTGCTCATTGCCTCCATCAATTTCATGAACCTTTCCACCGCCAGGTCCGCCATGCGTACCAGGGAGATCGGATTGAGGAAGGTGATGGG
>DSEO01000193.1 GCA_011056635.1 Bacteroides sp. | reverse complement strand
GCGCCGCCGAAAGTGCCCGCCACCTTCTGCTGAAGGGGATACACCACCTGCTCGCTGAAGAAGGTGCCGAATTTTTCCATGCGTCCGACCAGGAGGACCAGCAGGATCAGGAACAGCATGACCAGGTCGAAGACCCGTTCCATGATGACAGTCCCGATCAGTGAATCAACCGGGATCTTTTCTTTCTTACCCAGGGTAACACAGCGGGTCACCTCTCCCAGCCTGGGGAGGGCGTAATTAAAAAGATATCCCACCATGAGTGCATGGTACGTGTTCTTAAAAGACGGCGAAAATCCCAGGGGTTCAATGAGAAGGACCCATCGGCGGGCCCGGCTTAAAAATGCGATCAGCGCAAACAACAGGGAAAGGCCGATCCACCAGAAATTGGCTTCCCGGATTGTCTCCAGGAGCTTGTCCATGGCAATTTCCCTGAAGGCAAAGTAAAGGAGCAAGATACCCAGTGCAAGAAAACCGGCAACCTTCAGAGATTGTAATAAGGTTTTTTTCAAAACGGGGGTCAGATAATTTTATTGGTATGGGTATCCGGAAGGATAATGACCGGTTTGAATGTTTTCGCTTCTTCAAAATCCATGGAGGCATAGGACATGATGATGATCACATCCCCCACCGCCGTCTTGCGGGCTGCCGGTCCGTTCATGATGATCTGGCCACTTCCCCTTTCTCCGGTGATCACATAAGTTTCGAGCCGTTCCCCGTTGTTGATATTGACTACCTGGACCTTCTCATTTTCAATGAGATTGGCAGCGTCCATGAGGTCCTCATCGATGGTGATGCTCCCCACATAGTTCAGGTCGGATTCGGTCACGGTGACCCTGTGTATCTTGGATTTAAGCACTTCCACATTCATAGCAGTTCGTTTCCAGTATTTGATTCCCTGTGCGACTATCTTGCCTTTTCGTTACAAAGTTAATCAAAATTCATATTATCGATTAACCGGACTTTCCCTAACCGAACGGCAATACATCCCACTTTGCCCACATTCCCGGTCCACGATTGCACGGGACTGAGATCGCTGTCGTTGACGATTTCAAAATACTCCAGGTCCATCAGCGGCTGGTTCTCAAATTGCGCGGTCACCCAGGTTTTCAATTCAGCGGGTGACAGCGTTGATCTCTTTTCCCGGGCGATCTTCAGGGTGATATAAATCAATGGAGCCGTTTTCCTTTCCTCGCCGGTGAGCAGTTCATTCCGGGAACTCATTGCAAGGCCGTCCGGTTCACGGACGATGGGACAGCTGACAATGGTAATGTCCATGTCCATTAGCTGAACCAGTTTTTGAATGATCACCAGCTGCTGAAAATCCTTCCGGCCAAAATATGCCCGGTCGGGCCTGACCGTTTCAAACAACTTGCTCACGATCTGGACCACACCATTGAAATGCCCGGTCCTGTATTTACCTTCCATCACCCTGTCCAGCCCACCCAGATCAAATGTCCTTGTGTCTTCCTCCGGGTACATTTCAATGACGGAAGGAGTGAAAGCGATATCCGTTTTCATGGACTGAAGCAGCCTCAGGTCCGATTCCATTTTCCTGGGATAATTTTCCAGATCGGAAGGTTCATCGAACTGGGTGGGATTCACAAAAATACTCACCACCAGGGCATCATTTTCACTTCTGGCTTTTGTTATCAGGGAGGCATGGCCTTCATGAAGGGCTCCCATGGTGGGGACGAATCCGACGGACTTCCCCTGGTTGCGAAGTGCCTCCAGATGGGAGGCAAGATCCTGTTTTGTCCTGTATACGATCATCTGTAAGATGGAAGGTCAAACGTACATATTGTTTTTTATGTAAACAATACACGGACTTGATAAATGCAGAGTTCCCTGTTCCTGACTGCAATTGGGGTGTCAATTATTTTTAGTAAATTTGCATGATCAAAAATCCAGGCCAGGAAGATGGAAAGTAAAAAGGTACTATTTGTGTCTCAGGAAATAACGCCGTACTTACCCGAAACCGAAATTTCCCTGATCAGCAGAATACTTCCGCAGGCCGTCCAGGAAACCGGCAAAGAGATCCGTACTTTTATGCCCAAATACGGGAACATCAATGAGAGGAGGAACCAGCTTCATGAAGTGATCCGTCTTTCAGGTATGAACCTGATCATTGATGATACCGATCATCCTTTGATCATCAAGGTGGCCTCCATCCAGGCAGCCCGGATGCAGGTATATTTCATCGATAATGAAGATTATTTTCACCGGAAATCCACGGTGGCCGATACAAAAGGCAGGTTTTTTGAGGACAACGATGAGCGAATGATATTTTTCGCCCGCGGAGTGCTGGAAACGGTCAGGAAGCTCCGCTGGTCCCCGGACCTGGTGCACTGTCTCGGCTGGTTCACATCCCTGGTGCCTTTGTATATAAAGAAAGCTTACAGGGAAGATCCGCTGTTTTCCAGATCCAGGGTTATATTTTCTGTCTATGACAACGGTTTCACACAGTCATTGAACAGCTCTTTTGCCAGGAAGATCCTGGTGGATGGCGTGTCGGGCGATCATGTCAGCATGGTGGAGGATCCCACCTATGAAAATATCATCAGGCTGGCCGCCAGGTACTCCGATGGCCTGAACCAGGGAAGTTCCAGCATCCCTGAATCTGTCACCCAAATATTAAAGCAAGCGGACAAACCATTTCTGGAATATGTGGACAGCGAGAAATATGTGGACAAGTTCTCCGTTTTCTATGACAGAATCGTCAATGATTAAGTTTTTTTTTACCAGATGAAGAAGAAGGATTTGTGGGTTCATGCACTCTTCATGATCATGGTATTTGCGGGATGGTCATGCCAGGTGACTGACCAGGAGCTGGGAACAGACCTGCTGCCTCCGGACGATGACGTCTTCCTGTTCCGTGATACCATCTTCGAGATCAATTCCTACCCTGTTTCCGGTCAGCCGCTTATGACACACGAAAGGGGAGAAGCCGGCAGGTTGTTCTTACTGGGTGCCACCAGGGATTCCATCGTGGGAACTTCGAAAGCGTCGCTGCTCACACATTTTAATCCCACTCTTTCCTTCAAAAACGGGCCCAATCTGGTGATCGATTCCCTGGTGTTTTACCTGCACATACCCGAGTTCAAAGGAGACACCACAGCCCGGATAACGATCCGTGTGCATGAACTGACCGAAAGGATCTACAGGGATTCCGTGTACTACTCAAATTTTGTAACGGAAGGCAAATACAATCCTGTTCCGCTGGCCGAATACAGCTATCTTCCCAGGAGCAACAATACCTATCCGTTTTTCATTGACGATCCCGCTTACCTGGATAAATTCTATGACCTGCAAACGGATACAGGGGTTTTCAGGAACGATTCACTTTTCAAGGATGTGTTCAGGGGCTTTTACATTGAGGCGGAGTCGGTATCCGAAAGGGGAGTGATGGCCGGTGTGCAGCTAAACAATGCATTGAGCAAGGTTGCTATCAAATATGCTTCCGACAGCACAGAGGTGGATAGTACCGCGGGCCAGGATTTTATCTGGACCAACTTCGCCATCAATGAGTTTTCCAGCCAGAAGATCAATGTGTTCGAACATGATCATTCGGGTACTTACCTGGCAGGGATCATCGACCGGGCAGAGGCAGATGCCAGGTATTGCTATGTGCAGGGGATGAGCGGGGTGAATACCCGGATCTCGTTCCCCACGTTACCGGACTGGATCGGCAAGGGACCGGTAGTCATCAGTTCGGCCACCCTTATATTTGATGTGGTTCCAGAAGCGGAAAGCGGAATTCCCCCCGGCACAATGCCCGACAGGCTGATGGTTTTGACCGAGCTGGATCCAGGGAAGTATCAGGAATTATACGATTACATAGCCCTGCGGCAGATCGATAATGCAGCCAGCCGGTTCGGGGGATACCTGAAACCCGTATCGGCAGGCATGTTCGCAGACACAACCTACTCCTACAAATTCAATGTGACGCTCCATTTTCAGGCCATGGTCAATGAGGAGAAGCTGGAGAACAATTTTATCCTACAGGTGTCTAATGCCAGGAGCAATCCGGAAATTACCAAACTCTGGAGCAGCCATCCGGCCAACATTGAGCGTCTGAGACTGGAAGTGGTTTATTTAAAACTATAAATAGCAATGTGCGGAATTATCGGTTACATCGGGAACAGGAAGGCTTACCCGGTGTTGATCAAAGGATTAAAAAGGCTGGAATACCGGGGTTACGATTCCGCGGGGATTGCACTACTGAACGGCAGGACAGCCATCTATAAGAAAAAGGGAAAGGTATCCGAACTGGAGGAATATGTTAAGGAAGTGGATACCTCGGGCACCGTGGGGATCGGACATACCCGGTGGGCAACCCACGGAGAACCCAATGACCTGAACGCACACCCCCATCATTCTGAGAAAGGCCTGTTCACCATCATCCATAACGGGATCATCGAAAATT
The DNA here is from genome assembly GCA_011056635.1 of Bacteroides sp. Classification (GTDB taxonomy): domain Bacteria; phylum Bacteroidota; class Bacteroidia; order Bacteroidales. The sequence goes on along the minus strand of DSEO01000193.1, from coordinate 13,913 downwards.
ACGCCGACCTGAAGCAGAGCCTGACCGATCAGGGAATAAGCTTTTACAGTGAAACCGACACGGAAGTGCTGGCCAACCTGATCGAATACATCTATACCACACAGAAAGTGAGCGTGGAGATCGCGGTCAGGCTTGCCCTGCAAAAAGTGATCGGCGCATACGGACTGGTGGTGCTCTCCAATGAGGAGCCCGACATGGTTATAGCCGCCCGGCGAAGCAGTCCGCTGGTGATCGGACTGGGCGACGGAGAATATTTTATCGCTTCCGATGCTACTCCCATTGTGGAGTACACCGACCGGGTGATCTACATGAACAACAATGATGTGGCACTCATCAAAAGGGATGAACTGGTACTCAAGAACCTGGCCAATGATATCCTGGAACCCGACATACAGACCATCGACCTGGGAATCTCAGAAATTGAGAAGCATGGTTACGACCATTTCATGCTCAAGGAGATCTTTGAACAGCCCAGGTCCATCCAGGATACTTTCCGGGGCAGGATCAAACTGGACACCAACGAGATCCGTTTGGGCGGACTGTATGCGGTGAAGGATCAGCTGGTGCATGCAAAACGGATTGTGATCATTGCCTGCGGAACATCCTGGCATGCCGGCCTGGTGGGCGAATACCTGCTGGAAGACCTGGCAAGGATCCCGGTAGAGGTGGAGTATGCCTCGGAATTCAGGTACCGGAATCCCATGATCGGACCCGAAGATGTGGTCCTTGCCATCAGTCAGAGCGGGGAAACAGCAGACACCCTGGCCGCCATTCAATTGGCCAGGGATGCGGGAGCCCTGGTGCTTGGGATCTGCAATGTGGCAGGTTCCAGTATTTCCAGGGAGACACATGCAGGGGTTTACACCCACGCGGGCCCGGAAATTGGTGTGGCATCCACAAAAGCCTTCACCGCCCAGGTGACCGTGCTCACCATGATGGCCATCATGATCGGCAGCGAAAAGGGGTTGCTTGATAAAAAGCGCTCAGCCACATTGATCAGGGAACTGAACGAAATCCCGGATAAGATCGAAAAGATCCTGGAGCAGAACGAAATATTCAGGCACATTGCCGCCATTTATAAAGATGTGACCAATGCCCTCTACCTGGGCCGGGGAGTTTCATTCCCGGTGGCACTGGAAGGGGCGCTGAAACTGAAGGAAATCTCATACATCCATGCAGAGGGCTATCCTGCTGCCGAAATGAAGCATGGTCCCATTGCCCTGATCGATGAGCAAATGCCCGTGGTGTTCATTGCCACCCACGATAAATCCTACGATAAGATCGTGAGCAACATCCAGGAAGTAAAGGCCAGGAAGGGCAATGTGATCGCCATAGTCACCCAGGGTGACGAGACCATCAGAAAAATGGCCGACCATGTTATCGAAATCCCGAAAACCGACGAGGTGCTGCTGGCCATTCCATCGGTGATCCCCCTCCAGCTGATCGCCTATCACATCGCGGTCATGCGCGGCTGCAATGTGGACCAGCCGAGAAACCTGGCCAAATCGGTTACTGTCGAATGATCGGCGGATCCCTGTCGAAAAACATCAGCGGTTACCGTACTGACGCTCATAATAGGTTTTGTATGCCCCGGAGGTAACCCGTTTCATCCACTCCTGGTTGGACAGGTACCAGTCCACCGTCCTGTGCAAGCCCTCTTCGAAGGTGCGGGCGGGTTGCCACTTCAGTTCCCCGGAGATGCGCGTTGCGTCGATGGCATACCTGAGGTCATGTCCCGCGCGATCCTTTACAAACGTGATCAGCTGCTCCGAAGTGCCCGGTTCCCGGTCCAGTTTCCGGTCCATGATAGCGCAGAGCAGGCGGATCAGGTCAATGTTCTTCCACTCATTCATTCCGCCGATGTTGTAGGTGCGGCCCCGTACCCCCCGGTGAAAGACCAGGTCAATGGCCGAGGCATGGTCCTCCACATAGAGCCAGTCCCTCACGTTCTCTCCTTTCCCGTATATGGGGATCGGTTTCATGTGCAGGATGTTGTGGATAGCGAGCGGGATCAGTTTTTCCGGGAACTGGTTGGGGCCGTAATTGTTGGAACAGTTGGAAATCACCACGGGCAATCCGTAGGTATGGAAATAGGCCCTGACCAGGTGGTCGGAACTGGCTTTGGAGGCGGAATAGGGACTGCGCGGATCATAGGGGGTCTCTTCCGTGAAGGATCCTTCTTTCCCCAGGCTTCCGTATACCTCATCGGTGGAGATATGATAGAAAAGGTGCCCGGCAGGATCGTCCCAGGTTGCCCTGCACCGGTTCAGCAGATGGACCGTTCCCACGATGTTGGTCAGGATAAATTCCATGGGATCGGTGATGGAACGGTCCACATGCGATTCCGCTGCCAGGTGGATCACACCGTCGAATGCGTACCTTCCGAACAGGTCTTCCAGGAATACTTCGTCCACGATGTTACCCCGCACAAAGGTATAATTGGGCCGGTTTTCCACATCCTTCAGGTTTTCCAGGTTGCCCGCGTAGGTAAGCTTATCCAGGTTGACGATGCGGTAGGAAGGATGATCCAGCACCATTTTCCGTACCACATGCGACCCGATAAATCCGGCGCCTCCGGTGATCAGCAGGGTTTTTTCAGGTACTGGGTTCATCCGGTTGATTTTTTTGCATGCAGAAATTTCTCCCAGTTCCAGGCTGACAGCAGGGTTTCTTCGATATGCTTTTCGGCCTTCCAATCCAGTTCCCTGTTGGCAAGCCCGGTATCTGCCCAAACCTGTTCCACATCCCCTTCGCGCCTGTTCGTTACCCGGTATCTGATCTTCACTCCGGTGACCTTTTCAAAGGCGTGAATGATCTCAAATACGGAAAGCCCTTTGCCGGTCCCCAGGTTAAACACCTCGAACGGGGACCGCTGCTTTCCGTCAAGCAACCTCCCGATGGCTGCCACGTGTGCCCTGGCCAGGTCCACCACATTGATATAATCCCTGATGGCCGATCCGTCGGGTGTGTTATAATCATCTCCGAACACATTGAGCTGATCCCGGATGCCGATGGCTGTCTGGGTGATGAAAGGAACCAGGTTGTTGGGAATACCGACCGGCAGTTCCCCGATTTTTGCCGAAGGATGCGCTCCGATGGGATTGAAATACCGCAGGCAGATGACCCTGAATTCCGGATTGGGCACCATGGCATCCTGCAGGATCTCTTCGCTGATCTGCTTGGTATTTCCGTAGGGCGAACTGGCCTTCTTCACCGGAGCATCTTCGGTTACGGGCAGCTGTTCGGGTTCGCCATACACGGTGCAGGATGAAGAGAAAAGAAAATTATTCACCCCGTAGCGTTTCATGGCTTCCAGCAGATGGATGAGGGAAAGCAGGTTGTTCTCGTAATATGCCAGGGGCTTTTCCACACTTTCACCCACCGCTTTGAATGCGGCGAAATGAACAATGGCCCCGATTCCGGGATACTTTTCGAATACGCCGTATGTGGCTTTCCTGTCCCTCAAATCCACCTCCTCAAACATGGGTTTTTTCCCGGTGATCGAGGCAATCCCGTCCAGAACCTCACGGTTGGAATTGGAAAAGTTATCGATGATCACCACTTCGAATCCCGCTTCCTGCAGCTCCACCACAGTGTGTGATCCGATATATCCCGTGCCTCCCGTAACCAGTACAGTTGCCATGATCGGTATAATTTTATAAACTCCAGTAATGCAGGGCCGAAATCCTTCCCCGGAAGATCCCCTTCAGGTCGGCAAAAATTGCTCCCGGAACGGTGATGGATGTGAAATAGTCCTCGTCCATACGGACAAATTCCCTGTGATTCACCGCCACCACAATCCCGTGATAGGGACCCTGAATGGAAGAAGCAAGTTCAAAACCATATTCTTTCCGGATCTCATCCGGGGAAGCATGGGGATCCACCACCTCCACCTTCATTCCGAACTCTTTCAGTTCACTGATCACATCCGCCACCTTGGAATTCCGGATATCACTCACATTCTCCTTAAACGTGGCTCCCATGACCAGTACCCTGCAATCTTTCAGGTTGGGAAAACTGGAAGAGAGCTTCAGGGTCACCTGCCGGGCCACATAGGCCGCCATTCCGTCATTGATCGCGCGACCCGCGTTGATGATCTGGGCATGGTGACCGAACTTGGCCGATTTATAGGTAAGGTAATAGGGATCCACGCCGATACAGTGCCCTCCCACCAGTCCGGGCTGGAATTTCAGGAAATTCCATTTGGTGGCGGCCGCCTCCAGCACCTCGTAGGTATTGATCCCCATCTTATTAAAGATCATGGAGAGTTCGTTCATGAAAGCGATGTTGATGTCACGCTGGGCATTTTCGATGATCTTTGCCGCCTCGGCGACCTTGATGGAGCTGGCTTTGTACACTCCGGCTTCGATGACCAGCTCGTAGGTCCTGGCTATCTCCCCGGCCGATTCTTCATCACATCCCGAAGTGACCTTCGCGATCCGGGTCAGGGTATGTTCCCGGTCGCCCGGATTGATGCGCTCCGGAGAAAACCCCACCTTGAATTGCTCAATGTATTTCAGTCCGGACAGGCTGCTCAGCAGGGGAATGCAATCTTCCTCGGTACAGCCGGGATAAACGGTGGATTCGTACACCACGTAATCCCCTTCAGAAAGCACCTTCCCCACTGTTTCAGTAGCTGATATCACGGGTCTGAGGTCCGGTTTCTTATGGACATCGATGGGGGTGGGGACGGCCACAACGTAAAAGGAAGCTTCCCGGAGATCTTCCGGGTTTGCGGTGAACCGGATGTCACATCCGTCAAATGCTTCTGGTTCCAGCTCGTTGCTGGGATCGATCCGCTTGTTCATCAGCCGGACGCGATCTTCCCTGATATCAAAACCGATGACTGAAATTTTCCTGGCAAATTCAAGGGCGATGGGCAATCCGACATACCCCAGTCCGATTACTGCCATCTTTTTTTTCTTTTGAATCAGATCATTGTAAATCATCTCGTAATTTTTTTAATGATGGGATGGTAGTCTCCCTTGATCCCTACCGGATTGGCGTTGCGAATGGCATACACCGTCTGGATCGATTTTCTTGCATCTTCCAGTCCGAAACCAGTCCCTTCCAGGATCTTTTCATAGGAGAGTGTGTGGAGATCGGTAAATCCCCCGCTGAATTCTATTTCCTTACCGTCCAGGGTAATGGAGCGGTAGGTACGCTGCCCGTTTTGCCTGATCTCTGCGGGGATGTCGTTGTAATCAATGCTCAGGAACCAGCGCACACGGGCTTTTTCCAGTTCAAGAAAACCTGCGGCCCTGTTGTGCTCCAGGAAATGAACCATGTTCAGTTTCACATTTCCGAAGATCCAGGTGAGCATATCGAAAAAATGTACCCCGATGTTGGTGGCGATCCCGCCTGATTTTTCCACATTCCCCTTCCAGGAGTAATGGTACCAGTTCCCCCTGCTGGTAATGTACGAGAGATCGATGTCATACATCTGTCCGGCCGGCCCGCCCTGTATCTGCTCCCTGAGTGCTTTGATGGAAGGATGCTGCCTGAGCTGGAGGATGTTCCACACCTTTTTTCCCATTTCATGTTCGTAATCGAGCAATGCATCGATGTTCCAGGGATTCAGGACCACGGGTTTCTCGCAGATGGCATCCGCTTCATTCCGGAGGGCAAACCGGATGTGGGAATCGTGCAGGTAGTTGGGAGAACAGATGCTCACATAGTCCACCTTTGTTCCCATCCGGTTCAGTTTGGCAATGTGCCGGTCGAATCTTTCAAATTCGATAAAAAAATCCGCATCCGGGAAATAGCTGTCAATAAATCCAACGCTGTCAAACGGATCCAGTGATGCTACCAGGTTGTTCCCGGTATCGCGGATGGCCCTTACATGCCTTTCGGCAATGTATCCCGCTATGCCGATCAATGCAAAATTCTTCCCTTTGGCTGTCATTTCAGGATTCAATTTTTTTCACAGTTTCATTTTTCAGGACATACTGCTCATTGCTCTCGGGACAGACGGCGATGCCCTGTTCGTCAAAACGAAGACGGTGTCCATATTCGCTCATCCAGCCGACCTGCCGGGCCGGATTGCCAACCAGCAGGGCATAGGGCTTAACTTCACGGGTCACCACCGCTCCCGCACCGATGAAGGCAAATTTACCGATATTATTTCCGCATACAATGGTGGCATTGGCACCGATGGTGGCCCCCCTGCCCACCAGGGTGGTCATGTACGCATCCCTTCTTTTGATGGCGCTGCGGGGATTGATCACATTGGTGAATACCATGGAGGGGCCCAGAAATACATCATCCTCGCAGATCACCCCGGTGTAGATGGAAACGTTATTCTGCACCTTCACATTGTTTCCCAGTACCACCTCGGGTGAAACCACCACATTCTGACCAAGATTGCAGCGTTCGCCGATCACGCTCCCCGTCATGATGTGACAGAAATGCCAGATATTTGTCCCCGCACCAATGCGGACCCCTTCGTCAATCACCGCTGTTTCGTGTGCAAAGTAATCGCTCATAGTTCAAATTTTAAAAAAAGCCCGGATCTGTCCTGTTATAAAGGAAAGCTGTTCCCTGTCCAGTTCCGTGTGCATGGGAAGAGAGAGTACCTGAGTTGATAATTTCTCGGAAACCGGGAGATCGCCCGCACGGTAGCCCAGGTCTGAATAAGCCCGCTGCAGGTGAAGCGGCACCGGGTAATAGACCATGGAGGGAATCTTTTTGTCAGCCAGCCATTGTCTCAGGGGATCCCTGATCTCAGCGGGGACCTGGATGGTATACTGGTGAAAAATATGGGTGGAATGGGGTGAGCGCTCGGGTATCTTCACCCCGGCAATGTCCGAAAGCGCCTCGTCGTAAAAAAGGGCTGCCTGCTGTCTGGCAAGGTGGTAAGCCGGCAGCTGTTTCAGCTTCACCCTCAGGATGGCGGCCTGCAGGGTATCCAGCCTGGAATTCACTCCCACGTAGTCGTAATAGTAACGCTGTTTCATCCCGTGGTTCACCAGGGCTTTCAGCTTTTCTGCCAGGCGGTCATCATGGGTGAACAGCGCACCCCCGTCCCCGTATGCACCGAGATTTTTGGAGGGAAAAAAGGATGTGGTTCCCACATCCCCGATCGTACCCGCCTTCCGGGTTGAACCGTCGGTAAAGAGATAATCGGTTCCGATGGCCTGTGCATTGTCTTCGATCACAAAAAGTCCGTGGTCCGACGCAAAATCCATCATCCTTTCCATGTGGGCGCACTGTCCGAACAGGTGTACCGGGACAATGGCCCTGGTGCGTTCCGTCACAACACTTTCAAGCAGGTCCGGATTCAGATTGAAACTGCCTGCTTCCACATCCACCAGCAGGGGTTTCATTCCCAGCAGCTTGATCACTTCGATGGTGGAAATGAAGGTGAAAGGGGTTGTGATCACCTCGTCGCCGGGGTTGAGCCCCAGGGACATCATGGCTATCTGGAGGGCATCGGTGCCGTTCCCGCATGCGATGGTATGTTTGGCACCCATGTATGCGGCAAGTTCATCCTGGAACTGAAAAACCGCTTTTCCTTTGATAAATGCCGTGGAGTCGATCACCTCCTGTATCGCCTGATCCACTTCGGGCTTGATCTTTAGATACTGGCTGTGGAGGTCAACCATCTGGATCTCTTTCATCACATGTTCATTATGCGTTAGCGGGCTGCACGAATATCAAACAGTGTACGAAGATAATAAAAAAGGGTTTTAAAATTTCGTTTTGAAATAAGCACGCCTGTGAGTACATTTACCATGGAAATGAATAAGGAAACAGTGATTGGAAAATATATCAGAAAGCTGCTTGCAGAAGGCAAGCGGGTCATTTTACCGGGATTCGGGAACCTGCAGGTAAAAGAGGTTGCCGGAGAAGTACCTCCGTCAGGAGGAAGGATCAACCCTCCCGGCCCATCGGTCCGGTTTGATGAAAAATACAGCAAGGATGACGGCTTGCTTGCTTCGGCCTTTGCAACCGGTGAAAATATGGATCCCGGAGAAGCCGAGCAACTGGTGCTGGAACTGGTGGGAGCCATCCAATTTGCCCTGGACAAGGGTGAAAGCTATATACTGGCCGACACAGGCACCTTCAGCAGAGATGACGAAGGGAAGGTTCATTTCCAGTCAGACCCGGCATGGGTCCTGGTACCCGAACAGTACGGACTGGATTCCGTGGAACTCCTGGAGCTGGATGAACTTGCAGATGAGCAAACCGGATCACCCGGCGAAGAAGTTCCGGGCGCATTTGCTCCGGAAAGCGTGCCCGCGGAAGAATTCACTCCGGAGCCTGAACGGGAGGAACGGACCAACGGTCATTTTACTCCCTCCTGGATGACCCCGGATCCCCCGGCCAGATCCAGGCGCCGGATCGGCAGGTGGAGGGTTATATGGATCATTACCGCTTCCCTGATCATGATCCTGCTGCTGCTGATCTTTATTCCTGTGAACAGGTCGGATAAGGGAGGTTTCCAGTTCGGAAGAGAAGGTATTATTTTGAGGAAAAAAAGCACGGGACCGGCAGTGCAACCCGTTGTACCACCCGCAGGAGAGTCCGCCTCCGGTGCCGCCGGCAATACGGAAGGGGAAGGAGCTTCGGTTGGGGATGAGGAAAAAACTGTGACGGGAGAAAGTCCGGTAACGGAAAGGCAGGTTCCCGCCCGGGAGGAAGCCGGTGAACAGGCGGACCAGGCAAAATATTTTATTATCGCAGGGAGTTTCCGGCATTTAAAAAATGCCAGTGAGTTGCAGGACCAGTTGCGGACCAGGGGATATCCCGCGGAGGTGATGATCACCGGCGACCGCATGTACCGTGTCAGTGTGGCCTCATTCGCCACTCAGCAGGAAGCGCTTCGCAAACTGGAAGGCATCAAAACGGAGCCGGGGCTGCAGAATTGCTGGCTGCTGGCCAGGTAGGATCAGTTGATCTCCGATCCGTTCACCGCATCTGCCGCGGGTTCAATGAAATGCAGGGAACCATCCGGATTTTCAGCAAGCAGGATCATGCCCTTGGATTCTATCCCTTTGATTGTTCTGGGTGTCAGATTGGCCAAAACGCATACTTTTTTCCCGGGCAGTTGTCCGGGAGTATAATATTCGGCGATGCCCGACACGATGGTCCGCTGTTCCACGCCCAGGTCGATGGTCATCCGGATCAGTTTCCTGGTTTTGGGTACCTTTTCCGCTTCCAGGATGGTTCCCGTCCTCAGATCCATCCGGCTGAAATCTTCGAAAGAGACTTCCTCCTTCAGGGCCCTGGCTGAGTCCGTCTCCAGGTTATCGTTCCTGGTTTTCATCAGCTTGTCCAGCTGGGCCTGGATCTGGTGGTCCTCGATCTTCTCAAAGAGCAGTGCCGGGGCTCCTATGACGTGTTCCTCCTCGAGGAGGTTGGAATTGCCGATCAACTCCCAGGAAGTCTCCCCGAAACGCAGCATATCCCGGAGCTTCTGCATGGAAAAAGGCAGAAAGGGATCCAGGAGGAGGGTCAGGTTGGCCGAGATCTGGAGGGCCACGTTCAGGATGGAGGCAACCCGTTCCGGATCATTTTTATAATGCTTCCATGGTTCTGTTTCGGCCAGGTATTTGTTCCCGAGCCGGGCCAGGTCCATGGCCAGTTTCACCGCCTCTCTGAAACGAAAATTTTCCAGGCTCTGTTCTACGCCTTTGCGAATAATGCCGATCTGATCCAGCACTTCACCGTCCGATGGTGTCAGCAGACTGACCGGCGGCACTTTGCCGTCATGGTATTTATGGGTCAGCACAACGGCCCGGTTCACAAAATTCCCCAGGATGGCCACCAGTTCATTGTTGTTCCGGTTCTGGAAATCTTTCCAGGTAAAGTCGTTGTCCTTGGTCTCCGGTGCATTGGCACAGAGCACGTACCGCAGCACATCCTGTTTACCCGGGAAATCCTCCAGGTATTCGTGCAGCCACACCGCCCAGTTCCGGGACGTGGAGATCTTATCATTTTCCAGGTTAAGGAACTCATTGGCGGGTACGTTGTCCGGCAGGATATAGCTTCCTTCTGCCCGGAGCATGGCCGGGAAAATAATGCAGTGGAACACGATATTATCCTTCCCGATGAAGTGGATCATCCGGGTCTCCTGGTCCTTCCAGTACTTTTCCCAGTCAGGTGTCAGCTCCCTGGTGGCTGAGATATAGCCGATGGGCGCATCGAACCAGACATAAAGCACCTTGCCTTCTGCACCTTCCACGGGGACCGGCACGCCCCAGTCCAGGTCCCTGCTTACCGCCCTCGGCTGCAGTCCCTGATCCAGCCATGACTTGCACTGTCCGTATACATTGGGTTTCCATTCCCTGTGATCTTCAAGGATCCACTTTTTCAGCCAGCTTTCATATTTGTCCAGCGGCAGGTACCAGTGCCTGGTTTCTTTTAAAACCGGCTTGCTGCCGCTGATGGTGGAGACCGGGTTGATCAGGTCGGATGGACTGAGCGAGGTGCCGCACTGTTCGCACTGATCCCCGTATGCGGAGGGATGCCCGCAGTGGGGACAGGTACCCGTGATGTAGCGGTCCGCCAGGAATGTATCTGCTTCTTCATCATAATACTGCTCCGAGGTTTTTTCTATGAATTCCCCCTTCTCATACAGGGTGGAGAAGAACTGTGAGGCCGTTTCATGGTGCACCCGGTTGGTGGTGCGCGAATAGATATCGAATGTGATCCCGAAATCCTCGAAAGCTTTCTTATTCAGGGTGTGGTAGCGGTCCACCACTTCCTGCGGTGTGGTTCCCTCATGCCTGGCTTTCAGGGTGATGGGAACTCCGTGTTCGTCCGATCCGCAGATGGAGATCACATCCCTTCCCCGCTGCCGCAGGTAACGGACATAGATATCGGAAGGTACATAGACCCCCGCCAGGTGTCCCAGGTGGAGCGGCCCGTTGGCATAGGGCAGTGCGGAAGTGACCAGGGTCCGTTTAAATGATCGTTTCGTCATGCTTCAGATAGCGGATTTAAAGATTATTCAGATTGTGGTATTGCAAGGAAAGGCATAAAGATAATGATAATATGGTCGGCCGCAATGATACCGGCTGTTCAATGGCTGATCGGGGGAATGGCTGTCACATTAAAGGGTAAACACCAGGGCATATGAATCATTGTCAGGCTGGAAGAAGCGCCGAGCAGCTGGCCGCCCGATACCTGAGAACCATCGGGTACCGCATCTGGAAATCCAACTGGCGCTGGGGAAAAAAGGAGCTGGATTTGATCGCCATCCACAACGGGGAGCTGGTGATCGTGGAGGTGAAATCCATGGACGGGAACCGGGTGAACCATCCCTGGGAGGTGGTGGACGGAAAGAAGCAGCGGCACATCGTTCTGGCGGCCGACGCCTTTATCTGGCTCCACCATATCCGCATGCCCGCCCGTTTCGATGTGATCGCGGTTTACTACCATTCCGGCGGGGTGGAGATCGAGCACATCGAAAATGCTTTTTTTCCTGCGGCTGAGTGAAAAAAATGTTATATGGATCCCTTTCAGTACACACAGTGTAATTTCATGGGCCCCGACTGTATTGAAGTGTTCTTGTCCTTTAACGCGGAGGTCTGGCCGGGGAAGGTCCCGGATCCGGTCTGTCAGGTATTTGGAGGTGCGATAAGATTCAGATCAGGAAAATAGGATTTGTATCTTGAAATATCCCTTGTGATTAAATCGAATTCAGAAACCATTGCATGTGCTCCAATGTAAAAATCAGGGAGTGTTGAGTGCCTGGAACCTTTCGTTTTTCTGTAATTCAGAAAAACCTTGCCCGCCAGAAACAGGGCTTCCCGCGGTATTTCAAGGACCTTGATCCCAATTTGTTCTAACGCAGCTTCAACTTCTTCTATCCGCTTAAAGCCAATGGATACCTCTGTGTAGATGATGGAATTGATATACACAGTGTTGGTTTGTCCGTATTGTCCCAGTATATTTTCCGACCAATCGGCCCATTCGGGGTCATTGGTAAATAGATCGAGCAAAACACATGAATCAACGAGAATTCCGTTCATCCCATTTTCTGGTTAAATTCATGATCTCGTCAGTTGACATCCTGGTTGTGGCAATACCACGAAACCTGGTAAATTTCTTTGGAGGTTTGTTCCCTGAGGTCTTGACGATATAAAACTTCCCATTCTCCTCCACGAAATCAATGTCTGTCTCCGGAACGATACCCAAAATCTCTCTGACTCTTCTGGGAATAGTTACCTGCCCTTTTGTTGTGACCCGCATGATGATCTTTCTTAGAATTGGTAATACAAATATAGTATTACTGTACGGAATGAACAAAATACTTAGCATACAGCTAACAATTCTTAATCAGTATATTGATGTCCTTCACAGGCTAAAATCAGCGTGGAATCTACTCAAGTCACAACATTATTGTAACTTATCCATTTCATTCAAGACCTGTGAACATCGAAGAGATTCGCGACTACTGCCTGGCCATGACCGGCGTGACCGAAGGATTCCCGTTTAACGACACCGCGCTGGTATTCAAAGTGGCAGGAAAGATGTTTGCCTTGCTGGACCTGTCCGGGGACCGCAGGGGCGTCACCCTGAAATGTGATCCGGAACTGGCCGTTGAATTGCGGGAGCAATACACAGAGGTCACCCCGGCCTATCACTTCAACAAAACACACTGGAATTCGGTGGATCTCACCGGGAACGTTCCTGAGGAAGAGATCAAAAAATGGATCGACCACTCCTACGGGCTGGTGGTGCAGGGACTGAGCAGGAAGGACCGGGAGGCACTGGGGTAAATGATCTCATGGAGGCATCATTACCTCGCATTCAACATATGACCGGACGCGGGACGACGCTGTTGTGAACTGAAGCGATCAGGGCACCAACAGGTTGCACCCGCGGACATCGGCATGATCAAAGCGGCCCGTCACCTCGAAACTGCCATCTCGGTAGACCCGGCCCAGGTCACCCGTGGCAATGAATGCACAGCTGTGGAGATTGGCCAGGTCGATCATGTTGAGCCCTCCCGATGCGGAAGCCATCGCTGTGCCTGGCCCGGGGTCCTTTTCCCCAACAGGTTCCAGGATCGTCAGCGGGTCGTTGGGATCGCGGACCAGCACTTTCATCCAGGAAGGTGACCGGAACAGTCCCCCTCCCTGTGAATATGCCTGGGAAAGCAGTTCGGTCATCCCGTACTCGGAGTGGATGGAGCCGGTCCCGAAAGCAACGGTAAGCAGGCTGTGCAGTTCGCTGCGGACCAGCTCCTTTCGCTGTCCCTTCATCCCGCCCGTCTCCATGACGATGATAGGGTCCCCCAGTGTGAGGGGATACTTTTCTGCCAGGTCAAGCAGGGCAAAACTGACACCCAGCAGCAGCGTGGGATGACCGTCCGCAGCACGTTTCCGGAGCACTGCTGCCAGGTCGTCCAGCTGGTCCAGGTAAAATCCGCTGTCGGGATGGCCCGACAACCGAATCAGGTGGTCCATCATAAAGACCAGGGATGATCCTCCGCGTTCCAGGTAGGATGGCAGCAGCGCCAGGATGCAATACCGGTCCGCCGCACCATAAAAAGTTCGAAACCCTTCCGTGATGCTCCTCCGGTACAGGGAGGCATCGCTCACATAATGCCTGGACGGCGCGGACATTGTCGTTCCGCTGCTCTCAAAAATAATTTCCGGGTCCGTATTGCTGCAGATGACCCTGCGGGTTCTGAAAAACTCCACCGGCAGGAAAGGGATATCTTCAATCTTCCCGATCCCGCGGGCATCCACCCCGAGCCTGGCCAGATACTCCCTGTACACCGGGTTGTGTGCGGACTGGAAACGAAAAACCTCCAGGGCTGCGGACCTGAAGGTTTGCTCCGTATCGATCTGAAAAATGGCCTGTGGGAGTGCAGGTTCCATTACAGTATGACGTTTGCTATCCTTTGATTGCCTTGATGCCGGGCAGTTGTTTGCCTTCGATGTATTCGAGCATGGCTC
>DSEO01000191.1 GCA_011056635.1 Bacteroides sp. | reverse complement strand
TAACCTGATGGAACAGATAAGAAGAACACTCCGTGACTCTGCACCCATGCGCTGGCTGATGCTGGTGCTGGTCAGCATGCTGATGCTGTCCACCTACTGGTTTCAGGATTTCTTTGGGGGACTGAAGGGTTTGATGGAAAGTGAAATGGGTTTCACCAGCGAAGAATTCGGACGCCTGATCGGACTGACCACCATTGCCAACATCTTCGGTATGATCATCGTGGGTGGCATCGTGATAGACAAATGGGGCGTCAGGCGTGCCGGGATTATTTTCGGGGCTTTGGCCACGGTGGGTGCCACCATCACCGCACTGGCCGCATACGGTGTGTTCGGGGAAAGTCATCGGATCCAGCTCAACATGATGATCCTGGGCCGGATCATGTTCGGATCGGGACTGGAGGTGGTGTGTGTGGTCTGCACCCGCACCGTGGTAAAATGGTTCAAAGGATATGAACTGGCGCTTGCCATGGCCATCAACATGGGGTTCGGCCGCCTCGGTTCTGCCATGGGACTGGCGCTTTCCATCGATATCGGTGGAAACAGTGTTCCTCCGGCAGTGGCTTTTGCAGCCACGCTGATCGGCCTTTCCCTCATCATTTTCCTTGTTTACACGATATTTGATTACACCCTGGACAAGCAGGATAAAAAGATCCGGGCGGACAGCGGCATCCAGGAGACTGAGGAAGACTTCAAATTTTCCGACCTGGTGGCCCTGGTGAAGAACCGTTCTTTTATGTTCATTGCATTGCTGTGTGTTTCGTTCTACGCCGCGGTCTTTCCATTCATCCAGTATGCCCCGGACCTGCTCGTGAATAAATTCGGCTTCTCCTACGAGCTGCCGGCAAGTGCCGGTTATTTCAGCCTGTTTGGCAGCCAGTCAATGGGGACCGTGGCCATCTACCTGGGATTGTTCCTGTTCGGCCTTTCATTTTCCATGGTCCCATCCAGGATCAAGAACCTGGGTGGCAGGATCGCCTCCATGGTCCTCATCGGAGTGCTTTTTGTTCTTTTTCTGAAAGGCCTCTGGGGCACACTCTCCATCTGGCTGCAGAACGGACCCAAAACCGCAAGCCTCATCCCCATGGGAACCATCCTTTTCACCCCCATTTTCGGGAATTTTGTGGATAAAAGAGGGAAGGCTGCCTCGCTGATGATCCTGGGCTCGCTGCTGCTCATTTTCGCGCACATCTCACTGTCTGTCTTCAACAATGAAGTCCTCGGGTACTTCGGCCTGCTGAGCCTGGGCATAGCATTTTCACTGGTCCCCGCCGCCATGTGGCCATCCGTGGCAAAGATCGTGGCGGAAAAAAGACTGGGTACCGCGTATGCTTCCATGTTCACCATACAGAACTGGGGATTGCTGCTGTTTTTCTGGGGAATCGGCGCCGTGCTGGACCTGGTCAATCCCAGGGTCGTCAGGTTGATCGATGACATCAGGACCGGCCTGGAAGCGCAGGGACTCTCTTCCGGGGAGATCAGTGAACGGATCACTGCCATGAGGCTTTCCGGGGAAATCCCCCCCTACGATTACACCTGGCCCATATTCATGCTGGTCATCCTGGGAGTGGTCTCCATCTTCCTGGCTTTCCAGCTAAGAAAAGCCGATGCAAAGCAGAGATTCGGACTGGAACTCCCATCCGGGGAAACACCCGATTAAACAATCGATATTCATTTTTAATAAAACATACCGACCATGAGTACGATCAAAGATTTACAACCGCAGGAGATCTGGAAAAACTTCCACGCACTGACGCAGATCCCCAGGCCCTCCAAGAAGGAAGCCGGGATCATTGCATACATGAAGAAGTTCGGGGAGGGCCTGGGACTGGAAACCACAGTGGACGATGTGGGCAACGTGATTATCAAAAAGCCTGCCACCAAAGGAATGGAAAACAGGAAAACGGTGGTACTCCAGGGGCACCTGGACATGGTACCCCAGAAGAACAGTGACAAGGACTTCGACTTTGAAAAAGATCCGATTGTGACACTGATCGAGGGGGACTGGGTGAAGGCCGACGGCACCACCCTGGGGAGCGACAACGGGATCGGTGTGGCAGCAGCCATGGCGGTCCTCCAGTCGGACAGCCTGAAACACGGCCCTGTGGAAGCGCTCTTCACAGTGGATGAGGAGACCGGGATGACCGGGGCATTCGGACTGAAACCCGGACTCCTGGATGGCGAAATCCTGATCAACATGGATTCGGAAGACGAAGGGGAACTGTATGTGGGATGTGCCGGAGGCATCGATGTCAATGCCACAAAAACCTACACGGAGGAAGAAATCCCCGCCGGTCATACAGCCTATGCGGTGCATGTAAAGGGACTGAAAGGCGGTCATTCGGGACTTGACATCAATACGGGAAGGGCAAATGCCAACAAGTTGCTTTTCCGTTTCCTGATGCAGGCGGAATCCGATCTGCAGGTGAGACTGTCTGAAGCGATGGGCGGAGACCTGCGAAATGCCATCCCCCGCGAGGCAAAGGCCATCGTGCTGGTTCCTGGGAATAAGAAAGAAGCGTTTGCTTCCATGGTGGACAGATACGAGAAAATATACCGGAAAGAATTTGCGGAGACCGAACCTGGCCTCCGGATACAAATTGAAGAAACCGGTCCTCCGGTGGGAGTGATCGGGAAAAAGGAGCAATACCGGTTTATCCGTGCCATATACGCCTGCCCGAACGGCGTGCAGCGGATGAGTGCCTCCATGGAAGGATTGATAGAAACTTCCAATAATCTCTCCATCGTGAAGATCACAGGAGGGAGGTTCCAGGCCATGAACCTGACCAGAAGTTCTGTGGATACTGCCAAGGAAGCCACTGCATGGAAAATTGCAGCGGTTTTCCATCTGATCGATGCGGATGTGGAACTCAGCGGTGATTACCCAGGCTGGAAACCCGATATGGAATCAAGCATCCTGAAGGTTTGTCAGCAGGTATACAATGACCGTTTCGGTAAGGTTCCGGAGATCAAGGCCATCCATGCGGGACTGGAATGCGGTCTTCTGGGAGGAGTTTATCCCGGCCTGGACATGATCTCATTCGGACCGACCATCCGTTCGCCCCATTCGCCCGATGAAAAAGTCAATATACACACTGTTAAAAAATTCTGGGATTTCCTGGTGGCCATCCTGGAAAATATCCCGGAAAAGTCAGCCGGTTGATTACTTACGCTTTAAATGCTTGATCCCGGACGGATTTTTTTGGAAATTTGGATAAATTTCCTTTTCCATGAAGAAATCGATCATCAGCCTGTGCGGCGCCCTTTGCATCTCCCTGGCTGCCGGCGCACAGGTGATACTTGCGCCGAGTGTGATCGCCGCAGGAGGTAATTATACGGAATCCGGTCAGATCAGTATTTCCTGGACGCTGGGAGAGCTGGCCGTTCGCACGCTGGCAGGAGGGAACATGATCCTTACACAGGGATTTCAACAACCTTTTGATACCGATGTGGGTAACGGGCCGGAAACACGGAGCTGGAATATCATGGTCTATCCCAATCCTGTAAAAGATGTGCTGACAATCAGGTTCGGCATGGAGAAGGCAGCGGATTTTCTGGTTCAGGTGCAGGATGTAACGGGACGGGTCCTGGCTGTTGAACAACACAGCCGCGTGTTACCCGGGGATATGGTGCAGCTGAATACTTCCGGTTACAGTGAAGGAATCTATTTTATAAAACTCTCATCCCCGGAACGCGACCAGATAAAGGTGATCAGCATCAGTAAACACTAGCAGCGCCAAAGCATAAGTGAATCCGGGAGCATTGATTAATCCAGGGGATGTGCCACGAGTGCTCCTGCCTGGAATAAGGAAATACGCTCCTGTTTCAATAGCCTGTCTCCCAGAACCACCTTCAGATCAACCACATCGGGAATCCTGTAGTACAGCTGGTTATAATGATATTCTTCCGTTACCCGGGCATTCAGCTTTTCAATGCCTGCTGTTTTTCCCTCCGGGGTGATCCGGACCTCCAGCGGTACTCCCTCCATCAGTCCCGCTGGCACGAACCCCAGCTGACCGGAAAACATGCCAAGCCTGTAATCAGAAGAAACCGCGCCCTGTTCAGGTACCAGGAAATAGGACCTTCTGTAAACCGTCCGGAGATTCTTGCCTGTAAAAAGTGAAAGGTAAGAATCCTCCAACCGGTCAAGCCGGTCAATGGCGGCGGCCATGGCTTCACCCTGGGGAAACACTTTATATTCCCCGGAGAGCATCTCAAAGCGGCTGCTCCTGATGAGCAGAATGAATTCGGCCGCTTCTTCCGCCTTTCTTGCGATGGTTTTCTGCTCCACAATGGTTCGGTCCACGGGTACCCTGACAAATGATGTGTCGGTAACCAGCGTTTTGTACATGGTCTCGGTCCGCTCCTCGAAATTCTCCTCCACACCCAGATCCACATACCTGAGATAATCGCTTTTCCTGTTCGAAACCAGACCCGGTCCGGCAATGGATGCTTTCACCATCTCGGTTCCATCCAGAAGCATCCCCTTCTGCCTGAAGCGGTCCAGCATCTCTTCCCGGAATGTTCCGTTTAAAAGGTGGAGGGAATAGAGATGCCCGGGATCGGCTTCGGTATGATGTGAAATTTCCACGTCCAGGATATCCCAACTGCTGGAAGGTTGACGGATCACCTCCCCGATTCCCAGAAATTTCTCTGCATATTCCCAGTAAGGTCCCGGCACACTTCTCACCTCCTGGCAGGTTACCTCCACCTTCAGGATCGTTTGGGGAAGTGCATAGACATATGTCTTCTCTGCATCTTCCGGCCCGGTCCCCAGCGGTGTTACCAGGATCCGGCTGGAGGTCACGCAACCGGCAAGCAATGCTGCCAGTGCTGAAAGAATGACAATGTTCCTCATTGCGGTCAATAATGAATGCGGTCGACTGATCAAGAATGATCAGGCCCAAAATACAACATTTTTAATAAACCTTCATCGGCTCACACGCATAAAAGCTTTTCCCAGGTGGGCGATCAGGTCACCGGCGATGAGTGCTTCCTCTCCGGTCTCCTCAACGGCCAGGTCTCCGGCCAATCCGTGCAGGCAGACCCCGGCCATGGCCGCATGCAGCGGCTTCATTCCCCGGGCCAGCAGCCCCGTGATCAGTCCCGTGAGTACATCCCCGCTGCCCCCGCTGGCCATACCGGGATTGCCGGTAGTGTTGAACCAGTAGTTGCCATCCGGATCGGCAATGCCCGTGTAGGCTCCCTTCAGCACAACGATAACACCATGTTCCCTGGCAAATCCAATCTGCTTCAGGTGGCGCTGAAAGGAGTTATCACTTTTGCCCGCAAGCCGGTCAAATTCCTTCGGATGGGGCGTTAGAACGGATCCCCGCGGTATCAACCCGTACCATTCCGGGTGGGCGGAGAGGATGTTCAGCCCGTCGGCATCGATGACCATGGGCACCGCCCCTGCCTTTTCCAGCAATTTTTTCAATCCTTTTTCCGTATCCTCCGCGCGCCCGATGCCAGGTCCCACCCCGATGGCCGTGTATTTTTCCGTTTCCGGTGGTTCACTGAAGGATGTCACCGAAGGATCAAGACTTACAATACCTTCCGGGAATCCTGTCTGCACGATCCCGTAACCGTATCCGGGCACATGCATGGTGACCAGTCCGGTACCGGCCCGGAGACATGACTCCCCAGCAAGCAATGCAGCACCCATCATCCCGTAACTCCCTGCAATCACCAGGGCATGTCCGTAAGAGCCCTTGTGTGAGAAACGCTGCCGTCGGGGAAGCAGTTCCCCCAATTCCTCTATTTCCAGTGTCCGGTAGGGCGTTTCCGTTTCCCTGATCGCATCCGGATGCAGGCCGATGTCATGGACCCTCCACCGGCCCGCATAAGGATCATTGGTATCGAAGAAGAAGGACAGGAACGGAAACTGAAAGGTGATTGTATAATCCGCCTTCACCACGTGATCATAATCATTTCCGCTGTTGTCCTCACCAAACAGTCCCGATGGGATGTCTATGGCCACCACGGTTGCGGCATTTCCGTTGATGTGCCTGATCACGGTCGCCGGAAACCCTTCCACAGGCCTGGACAGACCGGATCCAAAAATCCCGTCCACCACCACATCCTTCGGGCTGATTGCAGGAAGATCATCCCCTTCAGCCAGTTCAACCAGAGGAACCATGCCCTGCTCTTCCAACCTTTTCCTGTTAACGGAACAATCTTCGGAAAGCTTCCCGGATTTCAACAGGTAACACGCTACCCTGTACTGCCTTTCAGCCAGCAACCGTGCCGTGGCAAGTGCATCCCCTCCATTGTTCCCGGGCCCTGCAAAAACAAGCACCTTCCTGCTGATGTTGAAATGCCTGACATACCAACCGGCCACCCTTCCCGCTGCCCGTTCCATCAGGTCAATGGATCTGACGGGTTCATTCTCAATGGTGTATTGGTCTATCTCGCGAACCTGTGGTACTTTGAAAATTTTCATTTCGTACGGTTTTTATCAAATTTAAGAATTTCAAAAACTCTTCTGAAACATAATTTTCATCAAACTGCGCTGGAAATAATTTCTATATTTGTCTGCATTATCAGAAGAACTTTACTCATAAAAACCCAGATCAATGTTTAAAGGACACCCCAAGGGACTGTATGTGGCATTCTTTGCCAACATGGGCGAGCGTTTCGGTTTTTACACCATGATGGCCTGCCTGGTTTTCTTCCTCCAGGCACGCTATAACCTTGCTGCCGATACTGCAGGATCGATTTACAGCTGGTACTATTTCTTCATTTATGCACTTGCCCTGGTCGGCGGGTACATCGCGGACAGAACCCAGAATTTCAAAGGGACCATCCTGGCCGGGATCATTACCATGCTGGCTGGTTATGTGCTCATGTCCATCCCGGGACTGAAACTTTCGGTGGTGGTCACGGCCCTGTTCGTGATTGCATTCGGGAACGGGCTCTTTAAGGGGAATCTTCAGGCTGTTGTGGGACAGCTCTACGATGATCCCAAATACAACAAGCTGCGGGACACTGCATTCAATATTTTTTATATGGGGATCAATGTGGGTGCGTTCTTTGCACCCAGCGCCGCCAACGGGATCCGCAACTGGTACCTGAAGACCCAGGGATTCAGCTATGACAGCGACCTTTCGCTCCTTGCGAACCAGTACCTGGCCGGGACCCTGGAAGATCCCAGGCAGCTGAGCGCCATGGCTGAGACCATGACCGGACAGACGGTACTGGACCTGGGGGCTTTTTCCCAATCCTACATAGACGCCTTCTCCACCGGCTATAACTTTGCTTTTGCCATCGCCGGGGTATCCATGATCGTCAGCATGGTCATTTTCATGATCTTCAAACACAGACTGCCTGAAGCAAGGAAAATCGACAAGGAAAGCAGGGATTCCATCAAGTTGCCCTGGACTGAAGAAAGGCCCCGAATTGTGGCACTCCTGCTTGTATTCCTGGTGGTGATCTTCTTCTGGATGTCCTTCCACCAGAACGGACTGACCCTCTCCTATTTTGCCAGGGACTATACGGACAACGCCGTGGGACCCATCACCAAGATATTCTTTTCGCTGAAATCCCTCCTTCCTTTTATAGCTGCCATATTCGGGATCTATTACCTGCTGCGGAAGAATTCCAAAGCGATCGGCAGGATCATCGGCGCAGCACTGCTGATCGCCGGCGGCGGGCTGACCTACTATTTCTACACCACATACACCGCCGGGCAGACCAATCCCATTGAGCCGGAGATCTTCCAGCAGTTCAATCCCATTTTCATCGTTTTCCTCACCCCGGTGATCGTGGGATTCTTTGCCTGGCAGCGAAGCAGGGACGCAGAGCCATCCACGCCCAGGAAGATCGGTATCGGGATGCTGCTGGCTGCACTTGGCTTCGTTGTGATCCTGATGGGATCATTCAACCTGGTATCGCCCAGTGACCTGGACGGGGTACCATCCCCTGACCGTGTATCCCCCTACTGGCTGATCTCCACCTACCTGGTACTGACCGTGGCGGAGCTTTTCCTGAGCCCCATGGGCCTCTCCTTTGTGTCCAAGGTATCACCGCCCAGGTTCCAGGGAATGATGCAGGGAGGCTGGCTCTTTGCTACGGCCATCGGGAATAAGCTGCTCTTTGTGGGCAGCAAGATGTGGGTCAAAATCGAGATCTGGCAGGTATGGCTGATCTTCATTGTCTGCTGTCTGATCTCGGCTGCGTTCATCTTCTCCATCCTGAAGCGGCTGGAGCGGGTCACCAAGAAGGCGTAGGACGCAACTGCTTCAGGTTATTGTTCCCGGGCGGTATCTCCGGTGAGATGCCGCCGGAAGCTGCAGCAAGCCCTAGCAGGTGTGTATTCAGTCGGGTGTGGAGAACATGCCGCTGACCCGGGAAAGATCGCCATCGTTCGGGGCGGGCTTCAGACCCAGGAGACGGGCAACGATCCCGTACACATCCACGTTCGGGAAGGCCGGCTGGACATACCCTTCTTTGAAGTCTGGTCCCGCTGCATAAAAGATGGTGTGCATCTGTGAAAATGCATTGTCATATCCGTGTGCGCCGCCGGTGTAGACCGACGCATCTCTTCCGGCACCTATACTCCATCCGCTGTCCGCCACCAGCAACAGGTCCGGGAACCGATCACTGCTGCCGTAGTGCAGACGGGCCGGGATCTCATTTTCCAGCCAGGCAGTCACCCCTTGCACATCCTTCAAGGCATGCGTGATGGAATCTTCTGATCCCTCCGATGCATCCACCAGACTGACCGGATTGCCCCCGAGGATGTGCTCCACCCATTTCGGTTTCAGGTGATCATACAGGTATACATACCTGTCGGGAGAAATGGAGGCCATCCCGTGATCGGAGAGCACGATCAGGTTCACCCGGTCCCCGTATTCAAGTTCCGCGATTTCAGCGCGGAGGTATGCAAGCACCTCATCGAGGTATTCCACCACTACTCCCATTTCCGGGTGCACCGGTCCGTATTCATGTCCCGAGTGGTCCGGCTCATCGAAGTAAAGCAGGACGAGGCGGGGGCGCTTTTTTACGGGAAGCTTCAGCCATTCAATCACCGTATCCACCCGGTCCATGTAGGGGACCGATCCGTCGTAGCTTTTCCAGTAGGAAGGATGGGTCCCCCCGATCGGGGCTTCGCTGCCCACCCAGTAATAGGATGCAGCACGCATTCCCTGCTGCTCTGCGGTCACCCAGATCGGTTCCCCGAAATATGCATCGGGATTCTCTACCATCTTCCTGTCCGACATGCGATAGAGACCTCCCAGTTCAGGGGCATAGAAGCTGTTATTGATGATCCCGTGATGGTCCGGATAAAGGCCTGTCGCCAGGGTATAGTGGTTCGGAAATGTTTTGGTGGGGAAAGAGGGGATCATCCTTTCCGCCCTGACCCCTTCCGCTGCCAGGGCATCAAAGGCCGGAGCTTCATACAGGTCTGCATAGTCCCACCGGAAGCCGTCGAATGAAACCACGACCACGTAGTTTTCAAAGGTCTCCGTTCGCTTTCTTTTGCATGAGCTGGATGCAATAAGCAGGATCGTGAGCATCAAAAACGTGGAAGATCTAATCCCAGTCACGGTCATAATCAAGAAATCTTCTTCTCCTGTCTTCCAGTGGCCTGAAGAAAAATCGTTTTCCGGGTGCTTCGGGAACTTCGATCTTTTCAATATTCATCTCCGGTGTAAACTGGTAAAAAGTGATTTGCTCATTTTCATATCCCCCGTAGGAGGTTACCCGGGAGAACCGGATGCCCTCTCCGACCAGGTCGGGATGATAATCATCCAGCGACAGAATAAACCGCGGTCCGTAAATTCTCAGGGCATTGACAAAATAATAGGTGATGTCAAACCCGGCGATCCCGTAATTCACTCCCCAGTCAGTTTTCGATCTGGGTTCATTGAAGAAATGACTCCTGTAAACGGTCAGGAAACGGTTGATCCCGGGATCCAGGTAGTCGATCCAGTGTGAATGATAGAAGACAAGCCGCAGGTCATGAAAATACCGGTAATCAATGCTGGAAAATTCAGGCCAGTTGGGTGTGCCCATCAGTTCGATATCGAAGGCCTTCAGATTGAAATAGAGTGATGATACCACGCGGCTTGCAAGTGCTTCATTCCGGGTCGGGACCACCACAAGGTTCTTTTTGTCGGTCGACAAAGACTGTATAATTTCATCCGTCCGGGACAGTTGAAGGACCACTTCCTTGAAGATGACGGGTTCCTGCGGATGATAGTTGTCAAGTTCATCAAATATAAATTCTTTGAAACGCCTGTGTTTTTCGGCCTCCAGGGTATCCTCTTCAATCACATAAACGATATTGTAACTGTACTTGCTGGCTATCAGTTTGGCTGCCTGCTGTTGCTCGGCTTCAGCGGAAGGAGTGAATTGAAAGAGGTACGGATTATATGAAATCAGGTCCCTTTCCCCATAGAAAGGAGTGACCATCGGGATCCTGTATTCTTTGGCGAAATCGGATACGATCTCCAGATTGGACCGGTAAAAGGGCCCGATGATCAGGTCAAATGTTTTCAGCGCATCATTCTCCATAAGCAGCCGGGTACGCCGCAAGCTTTTCCGGGTATCGAAGAACCGAATATCCAATTTCATCCCTGTCCTTGACAGTGAATCGATGGCCATGATGGACCCTTCGAAAAACTCCAGAAAATTAACCGACTGGGGGTTCCTTTGTTCCAGCTTGTACTTTTCAATGATCCGGTTGCGGCGTACAGCCGAATTCACCCCCTGGATCAATGAGTCCAGGGGCTCCGGTTCCCTGAAATCGAACGGAATGAAATACGCAATCCGGTAGACGCGACGGGGATCATCATGACGGGAACGCAGATCTTCATAAAGATATGCTTCAACCAGGGTATCCGCCGCCACCTGAAGGACAGAATCAGCGACAGCGGTATCCGGTATCCCGGCTGGATGATCGAACTGATGGGGAAGCGGAATGCGCAGGATCTGCCCGGTCTTTGGCCCTCCCCATCCCAGTTCCGGATTGGCTTTGCGAATCTGCTCCACCGTCACCTCATAAAAACGTGAAATGGAAGAAAGTGTTTCCCGCCGTTTGACCCTGTGATAGGCAAATCCCTCTTCGTTGTATACCGGCTCATTCTCTTTCACGGGTGATACAGGGATGATCAGTTTATCCCCCGGCCGGAGGTCATTGATATCTATTCCGGGATTGGCGCGAAGTATCGTTCCAGTGTCAAGATCATAGATCCGTGAGATGCTGTAGACGGTTTCCCCGGTCTGAACGGTGTGTGTGCGGACCGAATCTTCGTACACGCGTTCTTCGGTAGTGTCGATCTCTTCATCCAGGGCATGCTCCAGGGGTATCTTCAATGCCTGTCCGATCTGCAATCCCGAAATGACACCGGGATTTTCGATGGCAATCTCCTTCTGGGATATATTGTATGCTTTTGCAATGGAGTACAGGGTCTGCCCGGGTTTGACCGTATGAATGTAGTACACTTTCCCATCGAGGATCACCTTATTGTTGGATCGTTCGACCGGCACAGGTTCCTGGGACAGGAGGACCCCGGCAAGGATCAGTCCCGCTAGGAGGAACAGATATTTCTTATTTGGAAATGAAATCATTGATGTTCTTCAGTATCCGCTTTTCCATTTGATCGGTGTCAGCCTTTATGAACGCTTTCCCCGTAATTTTCTCATAAAGCTCGATATATCTCTCCGAAACCTCGTTCACAAATTGATCCGGCATCTCGGGCACTGTCTGTCCTTCTTTACCCTGGAATCCATTGCTGATGAGCCATTGTCTCACGAACTCCTTGGAAAGCTGTTTCTGCTTCTCACCCCTGGCCTGACGCTCTTCGTAACCTTCCGCATAGAAGTAACGGGACGAATCGGGGGTGTGGATCTCATCGATCAGGATGATCCTGCCGTCCTTCTTCCCGAATTCATATTTGGTATCCACCAGTATCAGACCCATTTCAGCAGCCATATCCGTACCGCGCCGGAACAATTTTCTCGTATATTCTTCCAGCTTGACATAATCGTCTTCCGATACCAGGCCTGCTGCAAGGATCTCCTCTCTGGAGATATCTTCGTCATGTCCCTCTTCAGCCTTGGTGGTCGGGGTGACAATGGGTTCTGGGAAACGGTCGTTCTCATTCATCCCATCGGGCATCGAAATCCCGCAGAGTAAGCGTTTCCCTGCCTGGTACTCGCGCCAGGCATGTCCGGTCAGATACCCCCTGATCACCATTTCCACTTTGAACGGCGCAGCCAGCTGTCCCACCATTACATTGGGATCGGGTTCGCTGATCTTCCAGTTGGGAACGATGTCTGAAGTGGCATCCAGGAATCGTGACGCGATCTGGTTAAGGACCTGTCCTTTATAGGGGATTCCCCTGGGCAGGACCACATCGAAGGCGGAAATCCTGTCGGATACCACCATGACCAGGTATTCATCGCCGATATGGTACACATCCCTGACTTTACCCCTGTAGAGGCTCTTCTGTCCAGGTAATTCGAAATTGGTTCCTTTTAGTGCATTGGCCATGTCAGATACGGTTTATTGGGTTGAAGTGGTGGAATTTGATTGCTGTTTCCCGTTATAGGCATCTACGATCGATTTCACAAGACGGTGACGGATGATATCACGGTCATCAAAACGGATGATCGAGATCCCCCTGATCCCCTTGAGAATATCCAGGGCCTGCACCAGTCCCGAATCTTCCCGCCTGGGCAGATCCACCTGGGTATCGTCTCCCGTCACAATAAATCGCGCATTGGGCCCCATCCTTGTGAGGAACATCTTGAACTGGTTTGCTGTGGCGTTTTGGGCCTCATCCAGAATGACGAATGCATGATCGAGGGTGCGACCCCTCATATAGGCCAGGGGTGCGATCTGTATGGTTCCATCCTCAATGAACTGGATCAGCTTTTTAGCGGGGATCATGTCCCTGAGTGCATCGTACAACGGCTGGAGATACGGGTCCAGTTTCTCCTTGTAATCCCCCGGCAGGAATCCCAGTTTTTCCCCCGCTTCCACAGCGGGCCTGGTGAGGATGATCCTTTTTACTGTCCGCTCTTTCAGAGCCTTCACTGCCATGGCAATGGCAGTGTATGTCTTGCCCGTCCCCGCCGGTCCCACAGCAATCAGCAGGTCATTCTCCCTTCCGTCATCAACCAGCTTTTTCTGATTCACCGTAATGGCCCTGATCTTCCTGCCACTTTCACCAAACAAAAATACTTCATCATCGGGTCCCGGAGCCTCCATTTTGTGGTCGGCAGTCCCTGCCAGAAGGTCCTCCATATCGGGCAGGCTTACGGTCTGGAATTTCCGGAGATAGCGGATGAACAAATCTATTTTTTCTTCAAAATCCTCCAGCCGGTCCTCCTCACCAGAAGCCCTGATTTCATTGCCTCTTGAAACGATTTTCAGCTCGGGAAATAACTCAATGAATTTGTTGAAGCGGACATTGTTTACACCATAGAAGTCAACCGGGTCTACACCTTCCAAATAGATCAGCTTTTCCGCCATAAATTAAATTATAATCACTACTTTTGGATGTGCAAATTAAGCTGTTTTTTCCAACATTCCAATAAGAAATCCTCACCGGAAAGCCATGCACATCATCACACTTACGTCCGACTGGGCCGAATATGATTACTACGTTGCATCGATCAAAGGTAAAATACTCACCCGCTGTCCGAATGCCACCATCGTCGACATCAATCACCGGATCAGGTCATTCAATACAGCACAGGCTGCATTTGTGCTGAGAAACAGCTTTCCCGGCTTTCCCGAAAATACGATCCACATCATCGCTGTCAATACGGAGCCTGAATCAGGGGGACAGCTGCTGGCGGCAAAAAAGAGCAACCAATATTTTCTCTGTGCGGACAACGGCGTGCTCGGGTTGCTGGGCGATCCCGAACCCGAGCTGGTGGTCAGGCTGAGAGAGCCCGACGCGCAGCAGCCGGCAAGCTTCATCAGCATGGCCATATTCGTTGAAGCCGCATGTGCCCTGGCAGCAGGGAAGCCCCTGGAAGAGCTGGGGGAAACTGCCTTGCAGTACCACAGGCAGGTTCCGCTCAGAGCCACCATTGAGAACAATACAATCACCGGGAGCGTGATTTTTATCGATTCATATGAAAATGCCATCACGAATATTTCAAGGGAACTGTTCGATCGGATCGGGCAAGGAAAGGCTTTCCGGATATTCGTGCAGAGCAAACATTACATGATCGATCAAATCAACAACAGGTACAATGAAACCCAGCCGGGTGAATTGCTGGCCATCTTCAACGCTGCCGGACTGCTGGAAATTGCAATACGGAACGGTAAAGCGGCCAGTTTATTGAAGTTGAACACCAGTTCGAGTATTCGGATTGAATTCAAGGATAGCTGATAAGATGCATACAAAAGAAGAGAAACTTAAGGCCTTCGAGAGGCTTCTGGAAATTATGGACGAGTTGCGTGTGAAATGTCCCTGGGACCGTGTTCAAACGTTTGACAGCCTGAGGAACCTAACCATTGAAGAAACCTATGAACTGGCGGATGCGATCATGGACCGGCGGATGGAGGATATCCGGAAGGAACTGGGCGATTTGATCCTTCACATTGTGTTCTATGCCAAAATCGGGTCAGAGGCAGGCGATTTCGATATTGCCGATGTGATCCACGGCATCAATCAGAAACTAATCTTCAGGCATCCCCATGTATTCGGGGACCGGAAAGTCAGGGATGCAAGTGAAGTGGTTGAGAACTGGGAAGAGATCAAAATGCAGGAAGGGAACCGGAGCGTGCTGTCTGGTGTTCCGGCTTCACTGCCTGCAATGATTAAATCACACAGGATCCAGGACAAGGTAAGGGCAGTGGGCTTTGACTGGGAAATGAAAGAGCAGGTCTGGGACAAGGTAACCGAGGAGGTCGGGGAGGTGAAGCGTGTTCTGAGGAAAGGGGAAAATCGTGAACGGATGGAGGAAGAGATCGGAGATCTGTTGTTCTCCATCGTCAACGCGGCCAGATTATACGATATTGAACCCGAAACCGCCCTGGAGAGGACCAATAAGAAATTCATGCAACGGTTCAGCTACCTGGAGAAGAAAGCAGGTGAATCGGGAAGATCACTCAGGGAAATGAACCTGGAGGAAATGGAAGAACTCTGGCAGGAAGCCAAATCTAAGTAGCATCCTTCTCTTCATCAGTGTCCTTTCCGGCTTCATCGGCGGAGTCCGCTTCTTCTTCCTTATCGATAACCTCAAGCATATCATGCTGCTGAAGCTGGTTGTACCATTGAACAACCTTTCTGATATCTGACACATATACCCGCTCCTGGTCATAATCGGGCACAATCTCCCCGAAATAGCGCTTCAGCTCTTCCGGAGGAGATTTGTGTGACAGGATTTCCTTTCCCTGGCTCTTTTCATGAATGGTAAAGAGTACATCCGAAAGGGGTACTTCTTCATCGCTCGTAAAAATGGCAATATCTTTCAGTGAGCTTACCCTGGCTGTTGCCGGAGCCACATGGCGTTTCTTATCATCCATCGATTCCACTACCATGCCATTCCTGGCCTGCGCCACATACTTGAAAAGGCCCCCTTTGCCTGAGATGGATAATATATCTTCAAGTTTGATAGTCTTCATTTCCGAGGTAGTTCAAATATAGCAATTCTAACTGAAACCGCGTTCTTTCTTGATCTGATCGTAAGCTTCCTTCACTTTCCGGAACTTTTCATGGGCCACTTTCTTGAAATCCTCCCCCAGGTGACTTACCTTATCGGGATGATATTTCATGGCCATGCGTCTGTACGCCCTCTTCACTTCCTCATCTGTGGCCGAGGAGTCGATCTCCAGGATTTTGTAAGAAGCGTCCGTCTGGCTTACAAACATTGCCCGGATACTCTGGAAATCAGAATCGGAGATCCCCATGAATCCGGCAATACGGCTCAGGACCGAGTTTTCGGCATCTGAAATTGCCGAATCCGATGCGGCGATCCCGAACAGGAAGTGAAGCATCTCCAGACGGTATGAATATTCAAGACGCTGGGATAACTGGTGGGTTACATCCCTGAGCGGGATCTCCTGTTTCAGGATATCCCTGAGCATGATCACTGCCTCCGATGCGGTGTCTTCTCCGAATCGTGAAACAAAATAACGTTTGACATAATCCAGTTCACTTCTCAGCACCCTGCCGTCAGCCTTCATGACGGCCGCAATCAGAACGAGCAGTGAAGCAGCGTAATCCCCGCGGAGCGTCCTTGACCTGACATCCCCCCTGGGAAGTCCCGTATCCACAGTCCCCGCATCAAATATGGACCCCACAGCCAGACCGAGGATTCCTCCGATGGGTCCGCCCAGCGCCCATCCAAGTCCCAGTCCCACCCATTTACCGAATTTTACCATGACCGCTGTTTTTTATTTAATAGACTCCGGTGCAATGCGATGATCTGCGGGAGAAGCATTTCTTTTTCATCATTCACGATGATCGCATCCGCCTTTTTTTTCTTCTCTGCTTCCGGCATCTGCCTGGTCATCCGCAACCGGACTTCCTCCTCCTGAACCTGGTCCCGTTCCATCACACGTCGTATGCGCAGATCCTCGGGTGCATAAACGAGTATCGTCATGTCCATGAACCTGTGTGCTCCACTTTCAAAAAGAATGGCCGCCTCCTCGATCACATAGGGTACTTCTGTCTGTCGCTTCATCCAGGCCAGATAATGATTTCTCACCGCAGGATGTACAATCGCATTCAATCCGTTCAGCAACTCCGGATCCCTGAATACCTGCCCGGCCACATATTCCCGGTCCAGCCTGCCATCCCTGTATGACCCGGCACCCAGCAAGTCCCGGATCTCAGTTTTCAGGTTTTCCCGGTGATCCATCAACCATTTCGCCTGGGCATCAGCATGATAAACCGGAATACCCAATTTCTCAAAAACCCTACATACCAGTGTCTTACCACTCCCTATCCCGCCTGTGATACCCACCTGCAACATTACTTACGGATTTTAAGGAACTCCACCTTCTTCGGATAGTACTCATAACTGATCAGGTATACGGGGATATTTTGCAGCTTCACATCGAGCATGCTGGTCCTGTCATTGATTTCAGAGTAATCCACCACCGCCCTGACCGGACTGGCCTCCATTCTGTCATACTTGCTCAGTCCCACGTTACACGTGAGCTGCACCCTGGAAGGAAATGTCTGAAGGCTGATACTGTCAGGCAGGTTCAACACATTGATGGGAACGGACAGCTGGACTTCCGTAAACTTTTCCAGTTGTATCCTGCAATTCACTTTTGAAAAACCGTATGCAAGATCTTTCACCTTCTTCAGCCTCACTTTATCGCTGAAATCCTTGGTAAGCTGCCCCAGGTCAGTTTTAACGGTATACACTCCCCGCATTGTATCCAGGATCACATGGGGACCGGTCACCTCCACCGAATCGGGTTCAAGCAGGATCCCGTCTTTGATGGTGAACTGCTTATCCACCCCAAAACTGAAATCAGGAACGATTTTGAGCTTCCGTGAGATTTCCCGAGCAAAACGGAAATGCAGGGTATCGGGATTGATTTCCAGTAACTGGATCTCTGCAGGTAACTGGCGAGCAACCTGGTCCCTCAGGTACCTGGTCAGGATATAAGCCTTTGAACTGTCATTTTCCGGCCGGTTGAGGTTGAACGCCGACACCTTAAAGTTGATGGGATCTGGTTTCCCGAATGTTTTGTATTTCAGGATTGCATACCCGTGGGCATCGATCCGAAGGTCCAGGTGTCCGGGCATATCGCCGATGAATACGTTCCCCTCAGGGAAATCAGTATATTCCAGCGGGAACTCGATCTCCGTGTTATAATTCTTGCTCAGCGCACTGAGCAGCCAAATAAACACAGAGATCAGCAGAAATACAGAAAACAACAGGATCTTTTTCCTGAATTGCAGTTTCTGTCCTTCCGGCATTCTGGGCCATCGCTGTAGAAAACCGTTTTCCAAGACAGTACCCTTCGCTGTTATTTTGCCTGCTGGTCTGACGTGTCAGCCACTACCGCTGTCTTGTCCACTTTGACGATCACATTATCCGCAATCTCAAGTGTAACGGTGCGGTCCTTTACATCGGTCACCTTTCCATAAATTCCCCCGGTTGTGGCCACTTTATCCCCTTTTTTAAGGGCACTTCTAAAGTTCGTAGCTTCTTTCTGCCTTTTGACCTGGGGCCTGATCATGAAGAAATAGAAGACTACGATAATTAAAAGCAGGAAAATAAGTGACTGCATTCCTGCTCCTCCGCCTGCCCCGCTGCCTGATCCGGCTGGTGCAGTCTGGGATAAAATCTGAAATAATAAACTCATGCTTTCTCAATATTTAATTAAAATTAATGAATAATCAATCGTTTTCGCCGATCAGTCCCCTTCCCGATTTGACAATTTTCTTATCATTCTTCAGCTGAACGACTACCTTGTCCAGTACTCCGTTAATAAAAATACTGCTTTTGCTGGTGCTGTAAAATTTTGAAATGTCCAGGTACTCATTCAGCGTAACTTTTGTGGGAATTGACGGAAAGCCCACCAGTTCAGCGATGGCCATCTGCATGATCAGAATGTCCATGAAGGCAATTCTTTCCAGGTCCCAGTTCTTCGTATTCTGCCTGATATAATCCACATACTCCTCCCGGTGAAGAATGGTCTGGCGGAACAACCTGATCACAAAGTCCCTGTCCTCCTCGTTCTTGTATAGCTCCATGAGGGGTTTATCCGGACCTTCTTCCTCCCGGTATTTTTTAATGGTCTTCACGATCATACCCGTAATGAATTCCAGATCATCGTTCCAAAATATGCTCTGCTCTTCCAGGATCTGGGCAAGGGATTCATTTGGAAAGATCACGTGGCTGTAAATATGGGTGATCATCCTTTTGTCCCCTGCATAATCATTTTCCCCGGAGGTTATGTAGGTATCATATTCCTCGGTACTCACCACCTTATTATATATTTCCCTGATCAATTCAGGGTAATTGCTCCAGTTCAGCTTGTGCTGTTCAACAAATCTGAGC
>DSEO01000190.1 GCA_011056635.1 Bacteroides sp. | reverse complement strand
TCTACATACACCCTGGCTTGGTTCTCGCTTATTTGGGTACTCAACTTATGCAGAAAATCAGACCGTACATTGCAGATATGATGATGCAAACGCGATATGCTTTGTTTTTGCTTCTTCCAGTTGTTGGATCCTTTCTTTTTATGGGTAAGTTTTCTCTGTTCCCTGGCCAGTCTCTCCTGGTGCCTTCTGAAGCTGTGCACCCCATCCACCATCGTTCCATCCGAAAAGGCCGCAAAACAGGTGATCCCGGCATCTATCCCGATCTCCGACCTGGAAGGATGCGGCCCGATATCAACCTCCTGCTCCACCTGGACCGAGATGTACCACTTACCTGCCCTGGATGTAACTATGACGTTTTTCACCTTACCGCTGATAGGCCGGCTCTTGTAAAAGCCAATCCAGCCGATCTTCGGCAGAAAGATCCTCCGGTTATCTATCTGAAAACCCTGTGGAAAACGGATCCCGTCCCCGCAGCTTTTCTTCTTGAACACAGGCAGTCGTTTCAGCGGCTGGTTCCTGTCAAAGCCATCCCTGAAGGCCCGGTCCAGGTCCATGAGCTTTTGCTGAAGCACCTGGGAAGGACACTCCCTTAAAAATCCATATTCCTCGGACCGCTTCCAAAGGGTCAGCCAGTAGGCCATTTCGTTGTACCAGAGAATACCTTCTTTTCGTTCCAGTCGACCCAGGTTCATAGAAAGACACTTGTTCCAGACAAATCTCGCAGAACCACAGATACGGACAAGCCGGGATTCAATTTCCCTGTTGGTCTTTAACTGAAATCGATATGCTTTTCGTATCTTGGTCATTGTCTATTCAATTTACAAAAAACATCTGTAATATGCAAGCTTCAGAAGAAGAATTACGCACAAAAAGACATGTTGTACACGCCCTCCACTTACATTTGGTCTTTGTGACGAAATACCGAAAAAAGGTCTTTTCGGAGCAGATGTATGAGAGGCTGCAATTTCACTTTGACAGGGTATGTGATGATTTCGGATGCACATTGGTGGAGTGCAATGGAGAGAGGGATCATGTTCACCTGCTGGTAAAGCCACTTCCCCATACCACTCCATCGAGGCTGGTCAATAGTCTAAAGGGCGTTTCGTCCAGGTTATTAAGAAAAGAATTCCCTCAATTAGAGAATTACTACTGGAAAGGAGGGTTATGGTCACCGAGTTATTTCATAGCCTCCTGCGGCGGCGCTCCTTTGGATATATTGAAAGAATATATCAGGAATCAATAGTATGCTGCTTATATCCCGTCCCTGAAGAGAACGGGTTTTACGCACCCGTAGGATAAAATGTTCTGTAAAAAACGTACTTTTGCCTTCATGTCAACCACCCGTCAGCAGAAAGTATCCCGGATGCTCCAGAAAGAACTGGGTGATTATTTTCAAAAATACGGCAGTGAGATCACCGGGGGCAAAATGGTTACCGTCACAGTGGTGCGGATCAGCCCGGATCTGAGTGTGGCCAGGGTCTATGTCAGCATATTCCCCTTTAACAGGCAGGAGGATATGCTTCGGTCCATTACGGATCAGGCCAGGTCCATCCGCCATGAAATAGGCAAAAGGATGAAAAATCAGCTGCGTCATATTCCCGAATTTGCCTTTTTCCTCGATGATTCGCTCGACTACATTGAGCGGATCGATAACCTCCTGAACGAATAGCGATGCAGTACGATCCGGTAAAGCGAACGCTTGGGAAATTTTTCAACCGAGCTCCATTTCTGAGGATACTCTTCTATCGGTTGCTGGACCTGCTCCTGCTGCGTTCATGGCATATCAGGAAAGAATTGCGGAGGCTGGAAGGTGAGGGCTTCAGACCGGAACATATTGCCGATGCCGGGTCGGGATTCGGGCAGTACGCGTATTACCTTTCCCGGAAATATCCCAACTCGAAGATTACCGGCCTGGATATGAAACAGGAGCAGATCGATGACTGCAATCATTTTTTCCGCTCCATTGGCAGGAATGAACGTATTGTTTTCGAATACGCCGATCTGACCCTGCTTGACAGCAATAACATGTACGACCTGGTCCTGTCAGTGGATGTGATGGAACACATCGAAGACGACCAGGGAGTATTGACACGCCTGTGCAACGCACTGAAACCAGGTGGGATCCTTCTCATCAGCACACCCTCGGATCAGGGTGGGTCGGATGTCCGGCATGACGGGGATGCATCATTCATCGATGAACATGTGAGGGACGGATACGGAATGAATGAAATTGTGGAAAAACTGCGCAAGGCCGGTTTCAGTGAGATCCATGCCAGGTACTCCTACGGGAGACCCGGAAAAATATCCTGGAGGTTATCCATGAAATATCCGATCATCCTGGTCAATGTCAGCAGGTTATTCCTGCTCATTCTGCCATTTTATTACCTTTTCACCTTTCCATTCTGCTTTTTCCTCAACCTGGCTGACATAAACCGGATACATGAAACGGGGACCGGACTGATCGTGAAGTGCAGGAAATGAATCTTTCATTCTATATTGCCAGGCGCTATCTGCTGGGAAAGAAATCGCAGAATGCCATTAACATCATATCCGGAATTTCCATCCTGGGCGTGACCGTTGGCACCATGGCCCTGGTCATTGTCCTTTCTGTATTCAACGGATTCGACACGGTGGTGAAATCGCTTTTCAATGCTTTCGATCCCGATATAAAAGTATCATCAGTGGAAGGGAAAACCTTTATCCCCGGACAATCCACACTGGATAAGCTCCGTTCCCTGCCCGGTGTACTGGCGGTTTCAGAGGTGGTCGAGGAGAACGTGCTGCTGCTTTACGGGGACAAACAACACATCGCATCGATCAAGGGAGTGGATGAGCACTTTACAGAAGTAACGGGCATCGACTCCATGATCTATGACGGGGCCATGAAGCTGATTGACGGGAACAGGCCTTACGCGGTTGTTGGTCAGGGTGTTGCATATAGCCTGGGGGTGGGTCTGAATTTTGTCGACCCGCTCTTCGTGTACACCATCGACCGGAAAGCGCGCTTCAGCATGGCCAATCCGGAAGAGTCGATCCGGAGGGATTTTATTTATCCGTCCGGCATATTTTCCATTGAACAGGACTTTGATTCCAGGTACGTATTCGCTCCCATTTCGTTTGTGAGGAAGCTGCTTTCCTACGAGATGGAGATTTCATTTCTGGAAATAAAGCTGGATCCCAATTACCAGATCCAGAAAGTGCAGGAAAAAATAAAAGGGATCATGGGTGAAGGATTCCACGTGAAGAACAGGCAGGAGCAGAATGAATTGTTTTACCGGGTGATGAAATCTGAAAAATGGGCTATTTTCCTGATCCTGACGTTCATCCTGATCATCGCCTCCTTTAATATCATCGGTTCCCTCAGCATGCTGATCATCGACAAAAAAAGAGACATCCATTCCCTCCGGAACATGGGAGCCAATAACAGACTGATAAAAAATATCTTTCTGATGGAAGGGTGGATGATCTCGGTTATCGGGAGTGTAACCGGACTGATCCTGGGTACCGTCATCTGCTGGGTCCAGCAACGGTTCGAAATTATCAAACTATCCGGGAGCGGCACCTTTGTCATTGATGCCTACCCGGTTAAGATTGAAGCGGTTGACATTTTCCTGATCTGGGTCACCGTCCTGTTGATCGGTGTGATTGCCGCCATGTACCCGGTACGGCAGATCAGCCGGAAGTATCTGAAACGGATCGAGGAGGATGTAATTGTTTAAAACTTTATGCCTCTCCTATTCCCAGATCATCTAATTTTATAAACATCTGAGAATAAACAAGGTCCCTTATTGAAACCATACAGGGAGTTTTGCCGTATTGTGGGTACCGGCTGAGCGGGGAAAATCAGATATGAGTTAACCGGGATTGTCTCTATGAAAATATTCAGGAATTCTGTTGCTGCGCTTTTTGTATCCATTGTATCGGTAATCTCCTTACATGCACAGGATGTGGTTATTACCGGAGTGTCGACCACTCCTGTCAGCTGCGGAGGAGTCTGGGATGGAACAATCACCATTACGGTGACTGGTGGGGTGGGAATGTACACCTATCTCCTGGTAAAAAACGCAGTCCCCATGGAAAGCAGCGGGCCCATCTCCTCCCAAACCTATACTTTTACCGGTCAATCCAAATTTCCCAGCTATATAATTATTGTATCCGATGAGGAAGATGCTACCGGCGATGCCTTTACCTTTGCATCCATAGGCGGACCCGATCCCATCTCCATCACTTCGGCCTTTGCCACCGATATCAGCTGTAACGGGGCGGGGGACGGGACCATCGAAGTGACAGCCATCGGTGAGGAGGGCAATTTTCTTTTCGACCTGACGGGACCGGTCAACCGGATCCAGGAAAACGGCATTTTCACAGGGCTCTCCCAGGGCGATTATACGGTGACAGTCAGTGACAGGGATGGCTGTCCCTCTACCGATGTAACTCCCGTGCTGACCATCCAGAACCCTTCTGCAATCACTGTTACTGTCGACCAGGTGGTTGACATGGATTGTTATGGTGAGTCCACGGGATCCATTGCGATCACCCCGGGAGGAGGCACACCTTCAGGCACCGGCACGGGGTATACCTATCAATGGACAGGACCGAACGGATTCATTGCCAGTTCGGAAGATATCGCCGGACTGGAAAGCGGAAATTATTTCGTGACCGTGTATGACGGGAATATGTGCGCTGCATCGGTGGGCCCTGTCTCCGTCAGTCAGCCGCCTGAAATTTCATCCATTCTCACCGGCACCGGAAATGTCACCTGCAACGGCGGGAATGACGGGTCTGCCGCAATCGATGTGACGGGGGGTGTGGGAGGGTATGCTTTCCAATGGGAGGGACAGGCAACCGGACTGATCCGCCTTGAGGAAGATCCTGTCGATCTTGTGGCCGATGTATACAACCTGACCGTATCCGACGGCAACAATTGTTCCAGGACATGGATCTCTTTTGCCACCATCGATGAACCAGATCCGATATCTGTCAACGTGGATGACACCGACGATGTATTATGCCATGGAGACACTGATGGAAGTGCAGGCATCACACCCTCGGGAGGCACCCCTCCTTATTCTTTCCTGTGGACGGGGACTTCTTCCGGATATTCATCCACCGATGAAGATCCGGCAGGAATGCCTGCGGACAATTATTCCCTTACCATCACCGATGCGAACAGCTGTAACGAACAGTTCCCAGATCTGCTGGTCATCGGCGAGCCTGATCCCATCCTCGTATTGCTGGACGGAACAACCCATGTATCCTGTTTTGGGGGAAACGACGGGTCGGCGGATATCACTGTGACAGGGGGTACACCGCCATTCACCTTCCAGTGGACAGGAGATGTCAGCGGACACATTTCCACGGTGGAGGATCCCGGTGACCTGCCGGCCGACACCTATGACCTGGTCATCACCGACGCCAACGGTTGTACCCGGTCCCTCAACGATGTTACTATCTCCCAACCTGCCGAACTTACGGTTAACGTCGATCAGATCATCCACGTGGATTGTTTCGGGGAAGCCACCGGTTCCATTGATATTACCCTTTCCGGGGGCACTCCGCCTTACACATTTTTCTGGACCACCCCCGGCGGATTCACAGCCACCTCCCAGAACCTGTCAAACCTGGAAGCAGGAATTTACAGCCTTACTGTGACCGATGCCCAGGGTTGTTCGTATGTTTTCGCAGACCTGGCCACCGTGACTGAAAACACCCTGATCACAGCAA
Source organism: Bacteroides sp. (assembly GCA_011056635.1). Lineage (GTDB taxonomy): Bacteria > Bacteroidota > Bacteroidia > Bacteroidales. Next base: position 13,723 of record DSEO01000190.1, on the reverse strand, counting down.
ATTTCGATCTGACGGATATTTCCTGCAGCGGCGGATCGGACGGGGCGATCGATGCCACCGTATCAGAGGGGGTACCGCCTTATTCCTATGACTGGACGGGACCCTCCGGTTTTCATGCCGTCACGGAGGACCTGACAACGCTGGCTGCAGGAGATTACCGGTTTACAGTGACCGATGCCCTGGGTTGCATCCGGGTATTCCCGGACCAGACCCTGACCGCACCTCCTGCCCTGGATGCGGAAGCCACATGGGTGAATGTGGACTGTTTCGGGGCCGCCAGCGGATCCGCCGATCTGACACCTTCGGGCGGCACTCCTCCCTATACCTTTGCATGGACCGGGCCTTCAGGTTTTACCGCTGCCACGGAGGACCTGTCCGCTCTGGGGCCCGGGAATTACAGCGTCACGATCACCGATGCCCACCTCTGCACCGCAGAGTTCACAGATATCGTTTCCATCACCCAGCCCCCGGAGATCACTGTCAGCGCAGACAGAACAGATATTACCTGCGGGGGACTGACCGACGGGGCCATTGACATCACCGTATCGGGAGGCACTCCTGCCTACTCCTTCAGCTGGACCGGACCCGGTGGATTCGAATCGGACCAGGAAGATATCGCGGGTCTTGCCGCAGGATCCTACACCCTCACACTCACCGATGCCAACGGATGCGTGGTCACTTTTACCGATCTGGAAACCATTCTGGAGCCGCCACCCATCGTCGCCACCTATGTGTCGCACCAGGATGTCCTCTGCAACGGGGACGCCGGCGGGTCCATCCAGATCGACGTGACCGGCGGAACTCCGCCGCTGGCATTCGAATGGACCAACGGTACGGGGGCCACCCTGTCGGTTGAAGAAGATCCCGGGGGACTGCCGGCCGGAACCTATTCACTGACCATCACCGATGCCAACGGATGTTCGGCAGTATATCCCGACATGGTCACCATTACCGAGCCCGCACCCGTTTCAGTCTCCCTTGCAGGCACAAATATCCTGTGTTACGGGGATGGGGACGGCACCATCACGGTGACCGCATCGGGAGGAACTCCGCCTTACCGGTATTCGCGCCTGGGCAACCTGGATCCGGCGTATCAGGACGGCAATCAGTTTACGGGGCTCGACCCCGGATTCTACACCATCTGGACCAGGGATGCCAATCTGTGTGTGGTGACCGATACCATTACCATCCATGAGTCCGCAGAAATCGAAATTTTAGAAGAGACGGTGACCGGAGAGATCCTTTGTTTCGGTGATTCTTCCGTCCGGATCTCCATCGATGCGGTGACCGGGGGTGTGGCTCCATACGAATATTCCATCAACGGGGGACTGACCTTCCAGACCGGCAGTGCATTCGATGATCTTCCGGCAGGCAATTATCAGACAAGGGTCCGCGACGCACTGGGCTGCACGGCAGACGGTGCATCGCATGAAATCACCCAACCCGCCGGGCTCGGCGTACCTTCCTTAACCATAGAACCTATCACCACCTGCTATGATTCAAGAGAAGGCCGGATCATTTTGACAGGAGCGGGAGGTACCGGAACGCTTGCCTATACCCTCAACGATACGCTTGAACAGGCATCCGGTGATTTCCGGGATCTGCCGGGAGGCGTTCACACGGTGATCATCGAAGACGAAAACGGTTGCACCCTGGATACCGGGATAACCATTCTCGCTCCTGACGAAATTTTGGTGACCGGAATGAATATCACCCACGTGACGGGATGCAGCGGCGATTTCACAGGCGCGGTCTCTGTCACAGGAACAGGCGGAACCGGCAGCCTGTCCTTCGCGCTTGATAGCGGCCCCTTCCAGTCAGCCGGTAATTTCAGCGGTCTGGCAGCCGGTCCCCATACCGTCACCCTGAAAGATGAACGGGACTGTATCAGGGATACTGCCTTTACCCTCACCGAGCCGGCACCCATCTCCATCATCGCCGAATCGGTTTCCGACATTACCTGTGCGGGATTTGACAACGGATCCGTCCAGATGACTGTTACCGGTGGAACTTCCCCGCTTACCTATTCATTGGATCCGGGGGGACTGTCCAATGCAACCGGCATGTTCGGGGGATTATCACCCGGTATATACACTGTCACGGTGGACGATGCGGAAGGATGTGGCCCGGTACCCTCATCTCCCATGACCGTGAACGAACCCCCCCAGATGGTACTGGATTCTTTGAAGACCGGACCGATCAGCTGCCATGGTTCCCATGACGGACGCATCAGCATATATGTATCAGGCGGTATACCCCCTTATGAATATTCTGTCGATAACCAGTCCACATGGAATCCCGACAGCGTATCCTCCGGATTGGCACCGGGCAACTATGAGGTTTTTATCAGGGATGCAAACTTCTGTCTGCTGTACGGTGGTTCCATCACTTTCACAGATCCGCCCGAACTGACCCTGGCTGTCACCTCTACCCATATCACCACCTGTGCCGGCGATACCTCGGGGGTGATCACGGCCCTGGCCGCAGGAGGGACGGGAGACCACTATTTTTCGCTGGACGGAATATCCTACCAGGATTCGGGGGACTTTCATCATCTGCCCGCGGGAAATTACACGGTGTACGTGGAAGACGAGCAGGGCTGTTCGGTCACCGCCCCCGCCACCATCAATGAGCCTGATCCGCTGGTGGCGACCATCAGCAAAACCGATGCTACCTTTGGCAACCTGGGATCCATTACCATATCGGATGTCAGCGGGGGAACGCCCCCGTATGTATTCGGCATTGAAGGCAGCGGCGGACCGTTTTCAACGGATACGGTGTATTCCCTGCTGGAGGCGGACACCTACCATGTGGTGATACAGGATCAGAATGGCTGTACCTACGAGGAGCTGGTTCACATACTGGATGTACTCCCACTGGATGTCTCTGTCATCATCTCCCATGTGAGCTGTTACGGGGCAGATGACGGGCGCATCGAAATCATTCCGCAGGATGCGGTGGGTGAGACGGAATATTCCATCGACAGCGGGTATACCTTTGTCAGTGAAGCACTTTTCACAGATCTTCCCGGTAACGTTACCTATTACCTGGTGGCACGGGACGAAGAAGGAAAGGTGTTTACCGGACCGGCAACGGTCATCGAGCCTGCAGAGATCACGCTGATGCGGAATATCACGCCGGCCGAATGCAATGCTTTCAGCGAAACCGGGGCCATCGATATTACCGTACAGGGTGGAACGGGAACCTGCAGCTATCTATGGTCGGACGGCAGCACAGCGGGCGACCGCTTCAATCTTGCCGCAGGAACCTATATCCTGGAAATCACCGATGCGAACAACTGCACCAGGGTGGATACCATATACGTGAACAGCCTGGTGATCGTACATGCCGATGCGGGAGCGGATACCATCCTGTGTCCCGGCGGGTCGGTCCGTTTAAACGGACAGGGAGGTCATATTCCCTCCTGGGAACCGGCCATCTTCCTTTCGGATCCCGGCATTGCCGATCCGGTGGCCACGGGTGTCACCCAGCCTGTAACCTATGTGCTGACCATCACCGAGGAGGTCAGTCCCTACGGTTGCTATAACAGGGATAGTGTGACCTTGGACCTCTATCCGCTCACAGGGATCGATGCCACAGAAGATACTTTCCTCATCGTGGGGAATTCCCTGCAACTGGATGTGACGGGGGGACCGTTCAACGATTACCGCTGGGAACCTTCGACCGGTTTGAATGACAGCAGCATTCCGGACCCCGTTGCTTCGCCCGTCGAATCGATCCTGTATTTCGTGTTCGGGACCAACCAGTACGGCTGTGAGGAAAGTGACTCTGTGTTCATTGAGGTGATCGAGGATATCCGGGCATACAATGTATTCTCTCCCAACGGGGACGGGGTCAACGACTTCTTTGACATAGAAAATGCAGCGCGTTTTCCTGACATGGTGGTAGAGGTTTACAGCCGGTGGGGTGACAAGCTCTTTTCATCCAAAGGGTACGATGACGGCAGCAGATGGGACGGAACTGCCCGGGGAAAGGATGTGCCGGTGGGTACCTATTATTATGTGATCATCCCTTACAGCGGGGCAAAACCAATTACGGGGAATGTGACAATCATCAGATAGCATGAGAAGGATTGTATCCATATTGTTCCTGATTGCATGGGCGGGGAATGTCGGGGTCCTGGGACAGCAGATGCCGCATTACACCCAGTACATGTTCAATGATTTTGTGATCAATCCTGCCATTGCAGGGATTCATGATTATTACCAGATCAGGACCAATCACAGGTTTCAGTGGGTGGGCCTGGTGGATCCGCCGGTTACGAATTCCATCGCGTTTTACGGTCCCCACGCGAAAATGGATATGGGATACGGAGGGTATGTGTACAATGACGTGACGGGCCCTACAAGCAGAACGGGGGTGACCGGCTCATATGCCTATAACATAGGCATCACGCGTGACATCAGGCTTTCCATGGGAATTTCCGCCAGTATCATGCAGTTCCGGATCGACGGAACACAGCTGAATCCCAAAGATGTTTCCGATGAGCGGATCCTGCAGGTGGTCAGTACAACCTATCTCCCCGATGCAGGGATCGGTGCCTATCTGTACGGGGAAGAATTTTATGTGGGACTGTCCCTCGCCCAGCTCCTCAACAACAACATCAAGATCTTTGACAACAAGAACGGCCTGAACCGTTTGAAGACGCACATCAATCTGACCGGTGCATACAGGTGGGAGATGGATCCGGACTGGATCCTGGAGCCGTCGGTAATGATCAAGGGGACCGCACCGAAAGAATTGAGTTTTGACATTACGGCAAAGACCGAATGGAAAAAAACAGTTTGGGCAGCTGTCTCCTACCGCTTGCATGAATCCATTGGCATCCTGATGGGCTACAGTTTCGAAGAGATGCTCTTTTTCGGTTACGCCTATGACATCGGGATCTCCGACCTCAGAAAATATAACACGGGGACACATGAAATCATGATCGGGTACCGTTTTAATGATATCAAATGAAGTTCATGGATTCCCGTTTTCTGAGTTTTCTGAGTTTTCTTCTGATATTTTCACTGATGGGTTCCTCCGGGTGCTCCAAAAAAAAGCATATCAGGGGAAAAGCATACGTGGACCGGGAAGTTTTCGTGGACATTCTGGTGGATATCCACCTGGTGGACGGGATCACCAATGACCGTAAATTTTACCGGCGGTATACAGATACGGACAGCATTGACCTGTTGAGTCCGATCCTTGAAAAGTATGGGGTTACTCACACCCAGTTCGATTCCACCCTGGCCGAATACAGCCGCTACCCCAGTTTACTGGACCAGGTGTACAACGATGTGCTCATGAAACTGAATGTGATGCTCGATGAGAATGACCGGGAGGAGGCCCCCGACGGGGAGCCAGGGTTCCACGGTCAGTAGAGCAGAAGGGTGGTCAGCACCACCGCAAATCCCAGCAGGTATCCGGTATAGATCTCCCCCGAACGGTGTTCCTTCAGCCACAGTATCGCAGTTCCGGTCAGACCGGAAGCCAGCAACGTCAGAATCAGGAGACCCATCAGCGGAGTACCGTACAACAAGACCAGGGCAATGATGAGTCCTGTCATGCCGCCCAGTCCGGTCATATGCCCGGAAAGGTTATACCAGTAGCTGGCCACCAGCAATAAGAAAACTGACAGGGTGATGGCAAGGGCATAGCTGTGTATGATCCTGTTCAGGGGAAGACGCAGGAAATAGACCAGGGTAATGATATAAAGAATGGTAACGATCAGCATGGGGATCAGACGCTCTTCCCTGGATGCTTGCTGAATACCGGTGACCAGGTTCCTGTAATAGAAGACAGGCACCATGATCAGCGGGAAAAGGAGCGTACCCAGTGCCATGACGAACAGTATGGCCCGTTTGGCAGCAGGATCAAGAAGCGAAATATAAGTTCCCGAATTCAAAAGGATCAGCAATCCCAGTGTAGGCATCAACAGGGGATGGAAAAGCCATGAAATCACACGGGCCGATACCTTCATTGCCGTTTGGATCATAACTGTTTGCGTAACCTGGCCACCGGGAGTCCCAGCTGCTCTCTGTATTTGGCCACTGTCCGCCTGGCTATCTGATATCCCTTTTCATTGAGGATGGCGGAAAGCTTATCGTCGGTCAGGGGTTTTCTTTTATCCTCGGCCTGAATGCAGTTCTGCAGGATCTTTTTGATTTCCCTGGTCGAGACTTCCTCTCCGCTGTCGGTCTGCATTCCCTCGGAAAAAAAATATTTCAGGGGGAATATGCCAAAGTGTGTCTGGATATATTTGCTGTTGACCACCCTGGAAATTGTCGAAATATCCAGGTTCGTCATGTCGGCAATGTCTTTCAGGATCATGGGCCGCATTTTGGTTTCGTCTCCATCGTAAAAATACTCCTTCTGGTACTCAAGGATGGCATTCATGGTCAGCAGCATGGTATTCTGCCGCTGCTTGATGGCATCGATGAACCACCTGGCTGAATCCAGTTTCTGCTTCACGAAGGTGATTGCATCCTTTTCATCCCGGCTTGCCGATGATTTGTTGGCACTGTAACTCGCAAACATTTCGGAATAGGTCTTGCTAACCCTCAGTTCAGGGACATTGCTCGCGTTCAGGAATAACTGCAGCTCCCCGTCATTTTCCTCAAGGATAAAATCGGGCACAATGTGGTGAAATGATCTGTTCTGTGCGTCACCAATGGATCCACCCGGCTTGGGATTCAGGTGTAATATTTCCTCCAGCGCGGCCTTCAGTTCCTCCTCAGTAATGCCGAGCCGCTGAATGATCTTGTCATAATGTTTATTTGTAAACTCCGGGAAGTGATTTTTCAGGATCTTGAATGCCAGCTGAATCACCGGGTTTTCCAGATCTTTCCGTTTGATCTGCAACAGCAGGCATTCCTGCAGGCTCCGTGCACCGACCCCGGCCGGATCGAAGTCCTGAATGATCATGAGCACTTCGTGCAGATCCTCATAAGAAGCTTCCATTCCAACCGAGAAAGCAAGATCGTCGGCAATGGCTTCAATATCCCGCCGCAGGTATCCGTCATCATCGATATTCCCCAGGATGTATTCTGCAAGCAATTCCTGTTCCTCACTCAATTTCCGCAATCCAAGCTGACTTTTCATATGTTCCCTGAATGAACTTCCCATGGCAAAAGGGATCTCCTCCTTCTTGTCATCTGCGGAATAGTTCTGGGTATTCAGCCTGTAGCTGGGGATTTCATCATCCTCCATATAATCTTCCAGGGAAAACTCCTCCTGTTGATCCCCATCCTGTTCTTCCTTCTCTTCCTCCTGTGCTTCGTAAGGATCATCCTCATTCCCTTCCTCCAGCACAGGATTTTCTTCAATCTCTTTTTTTATGCGCTGCTCCAGCTGTATGGCAGGGATCTCCAACAGCTTGATCATCTGGATCTGCTGGGGAGAAAGCTTTTGTAACAGTTTTTGCTGAAGCTTTTGTTTAAGCATAATTTTTCCTGCTAAAATTCGGCGCTTTTGGGGGTCCTCGGGAAAGGGATCACGTCCCTGATGTTGCTCATCCCTGTGATGAACATGAGCAACCTGTCGAATCCCAGTCCGAATCCACTGTGCTCCACAGTACCAAATTTACGAGTTTCCAGGTACCACCACAATTCATCCCCGGGAATATTCATTGTATGCATTCTGTTTTGCAGCTTTTCCAGGTTCTCTTCCCGCTGCGAACCCCCGATGATCTCTCCGATCATGGGAAACAGCACATCCATGGCCCGCACAGTTTTCCCGTCGTCGTTCTGTTTCATGTAAAATGCTTTGATCTCCCCGGGATAATCTGTGAGGATGACAGGTTTTTTAAAATGTTGCTCAACCAGGTACCTTTCATGTTCGGCCTGCAGGTCCAGTCCCCATTCCACCGGGAACTCAAATTTCCGGTCCGCCTCCTGCAGAATCCGGATGGCTTCCGTATAGGTTCTCCGTTCAAAAGAATGCGCCAGTACAAAGTTGAGCCTGTCCATCAGGCCTTTGTCAATCATTTCAGTCAGGAATGCCAGGTCATCACGACAGTGTTCCATGGCATATCTGATCAGGTATTTCAGAAAATCCTCGGCCAGATCCATGTTGTCATGAATGTCATAAAATGCCATTTCCGGTTCGATCATCCAGAATTCCGCCACATGCCTGGGTGTGTTGGAATTCTCAGCCCTGAAGGTGGGACCGAAGGTGTAAATGGAAGAAAGCGCAAGTGCTCCCAACTCTCCCTCCAGCTGTCCGGATACCGTCAGGTTGGTCGGCCTGCCGAAAAAATCCGCGCTGAAATCCACCGAACCGTCCTCTTTCCTGGGAATTTGATTCAGGTCCAGGGTGGTGACCCTGAACATCGCCCCTGCGCCCTCCGCATCGGAGGCTGTAATGACCGGTGTGTGCAGGTAAAAAAATCCGCGGTCGTGAAAATATTGATGAATGGCAAAGGAAATAACGTGCCGGATCCGGAATACGGCTCCGAATGTATTGGTCCGGAACCGGAGATGTGCGATCTCCCTCAAAAATTCAAATGAATGTCCTTTTTTCTGCAACGGATACTGCCCGGGATCGGAATCTCCCAGGATCTCAATTTCATCGGCCTGTATCTCAACCCGCTGTCCCTTACCCAGAGATTCCACCAGCTTTCCCCTGACAGCAATGCTCGATCCCGTGGTCACCCTTTTCATCTGTGCTTCCGGGAAAGCTTTTAAAACTGCCACCACCTGGATACTGTGTATCACTGTTCCGTCATTCACCGCGATAAAAGCTACCTGGTTATTTCCTCTTCTGGTCCTTACCCATCCTTTCAGATACACTGCCCGGCCGATTTCACCGGGACCAAGTAACTCTTTCACTGTCGATCTCTTCATACATATTGGTTTTGGCAGTTTACAAAAATACAATTTTAGCATTTTCCACCCGTTAACTTTGTAAAATCTGACAAGAATCGATTATTTTTACTGATCAACTAAAAATTTCACCATGGAGCAAGAGAGAAAATCCATCATGGTTACGTGGGATTTTTCAGCTGTATCCTATCATGCATTGAAACATGCAATCAAGATCTCCCAGATTTTGAAGAATCACATTCTTTTGTTCCATATTGTGAAGGATCAGTCAGACGAAAAATCAGCCTTAGAGAAGCTGGATCGCACCAGGGAGGAGATCAGGAAAGATTACGGCATTGAAGTGGATTATCTTGTCCGGACAGGTAAAATTTTCAAAGAAATTGCGGATCATGCATCCAAAGAGGAAAACAGGGTCAATTTCGTGATCATGGGAACCCACGGAATGAAAGGCGGGCAGAAATTGTTCGGAAGCTGGGCCCTGAAAGTGGTTGCCGGATCTTCGGTACCATTCATCGTGGTGCAGGATGATCCGCCAGAGAAAGAAAGGTATACGGATATTGTATTTCCCGTTGATTTCAGATCGGAAAATAAAGAAAAATTACAATGGGCCATCTTTCTCGGGAAATACCTGAATTCAAAGATCCATCTTTACAAAGCCCCCATTGGAAGTAAAGACCTGCAGAAGAGGGTGAATGTAAATCTGAATTTTGCCATTCGGTTCCTTATCCAGAATAATATTGACTATGAGATACATACAGGGTCAAAGTACAATCTTTTTCAGAAGGAGATCCTGGCGTTCTCAAAAAAGATCGGTGCGGACCTGATCCTGATCACCACCACCAAACATATCACGGCCATGGATTATGTATTCGGCGCCAAGGAGCAGTACCTTCTTTCGAACAACGAAAAGATCCCCGTCATGTGCGTTAATCCCAAATCCAACTTTGCCAAGGTGGGCCAGTTCATGTACGGTTAGAAATCCTAACCCCTAACCTAACCCCTAACATCTAACCCCTAACTTCTTTCATGTCAATTGAAGTCCATCAAATCAGCAAAACTTATGGTTCCCAGCTGGCAGTGGACCAGGTGTCCTTCAGGGTACATTCCGGGGAGATAGTCGGATTCATCGGTCCCAACGGCGCAGGCAAATCCACCACCATGAAGATCATCACGGGCACGCTGCAGCCTGACCGGGGAACGGTTTTGATCAAGGATATGCAGATCAAAGCGCACCTGAAGGAGATCAGGAACCTAATCGGGTACCTGCCCGAACACAATCCCCTGTACCTGGAAATGTACATCAGGGAATACCTGAATTATGTGGCCGGTCTTTACCGCCTCACAGGCAGCCGTGCAGGGAAAAGAATTGACGAGATCATAGAAATGACTGGGCTCGGTCCGGAAGCCCACAAGATGATCGGGGATCTTTCCAAAGGTTACCGGCAGCGGGTGGGACTGGCACAGGCCCTTGTCCATGACCCGGAGGTCCTGATCCTGGATGAGCCCACATCGGGACTCGATCCCAATCAGATCGTGGAAATCAGGAACATGATCTCACGCATCAGCAGGGAAAAAACCGTACTGCTCTCCACCCACATCCTCCAGGAGGTGGAGGCCATCTGCGACCGGGTACTGATCATCGACAGGGGCAGGATTGTGGCGGACGAAAGGGCTGATCTGCTGAGAGATAAGGGAACGCAGCTGACACAGACCATCCACATCGAAGTCGACAGGGCCATGGACCCTGAAATCTGGAAACAACTGCCCCATATTGAACATGTCAGGATCCTGGAAAACAACCAGTTTCTGCTGGAGACGCATGAATCGAGGGATATCCGGGCCGATATCTTCAATTTTGCTGTAAATCAAAATCTTATCATTCTTTCATTTTCACTGAGGAAGAAAAGCCTCGAAGAAGTCTTCAGGGAGATTACAAAGGGTTAGCAGACTGATAAACAATATCATGCGACGCAACAAAAATGGCATTGAATTTGTTTACATATTTTATATATTTACCGATTCAGAAAGTTAACCAAATGACAATCTTATGAAATTACGAACAATAACCATTGTAACGGCCGTGCTCCTGGCAGGTTCATTGTCAGCGCAAACCCTTACAGAAGTGATCAACGAATTCAACGAGGGTGTTGCCAGCGTGAACAGCCAGGAATATGAATCTTCGGTTGAGCACTTCAACCGGGTGCTGGCTCTTGCCGGGGCGGTTGGAGACTCAGCTTCGGATCTGAAAAGCAAGGCCGAAGAGCAGATCCCTCTTGCCTATTACAGGCAGGCCACCATGCATATGAAACAGAAACAGTATGAAAAAGCCATTCCCTATCTGGAAAAAACAGTGGAGGCTGCCACCCTGTATGATAATAACCAGGAATACAAGGAAAAATCGCTTCAGTACCTGTCACCCATTTATGTGATGTCAGGCAACCAGGCCTGGAAAAATGATAATTATGCAGAGGCGCATACCTATTTTGATAAGGCGCTGGAACTGAATGAAGGACTGTACAAGGCTCATCAGGGCAAAGGATTGGTGTACCTGGATGAAGGAAAGGTGGAACCAATGCTGGAAGAATTCAACAAGGCCAAAGCCAAAGCCACGGCAGAAAATGATATGGAGACGGTGAATGAGATCAACAAAGTGATTGATGATCACTTCAACAAACTCATCAAAGCAGAAATGGATATGGTTGATCCCGAGGACAATGATTACACCTATGTAATCGAAGCCTGTGAGAATGCCCTCGCAGCCAATCCGAATAATCCGAGGGCCCTGTATCATCTGGCCATGGTGCATAACAAAATGATTGAATATGATGCAGCCATCGAATACGCATTGAAAGCGATGGAAAACGAAACAGACCCCGTCTGGTTATCCGCCATCAATTTCGAACTGGGTCATGCCTACCAGAACATTGTGGAGTACGAAAAAGCCTGCGAGGTCCTTCAGAAAGTCATGGAGGAACCCTTCCTTTCGAGGGCAGAAAAGAAGATGTCGACCATTCCGGGATGCAACTGACCGCCGAAAATTAACCTTATATCAAAAGCAGCGTTTTTCACGCTGCTTTTTTTTGGTAATAGCCGGGAATTTGCTTCCTTTGCTTCGTCATTGTGGAGAGATTTGGCTGATTGCAACCACGGAAAAAAATGCTAAAACAGTGTATCCCGCCAGTGCAGACAGCCAGGTTTCCCCCGCATCGTTTCATGTAAATAATAAATAACGAGATGTCATATCTTTTTACTTCAGAATCGGTATCCGAGGGACACCCTGATAAAATTGCCGACCAGATCTCTGATGCGCTGGTGGATGAATTCCTGGCTTTTGATCCCCAATCCAAAGTAGCCTGCGAGACGCTGGTAACCACCGGACAGGTGATCCTGGCCGGTGAAGTCCGTACCGACACATACATCGATGTCCAGAAAGTGGCGCGCGATGTGATCTGCCAGATCGGTTATACGCAAAGTGCCTACCAGTTTGAGTGCAATTCCTGCGGGGTGATGACCATCATCCATGAGCAGTCGCCCGACATCAACCGGGGAGTGGACCGCGAAGATCCCATGGAACAGGGAGCGGGGGACCAGGGCATGATGTTCGGGTACGCGACAAACGAGACGGACGATTATATGCCGCTGCCCCTGGAACTCAGTCACCGTTTGCTCCTTGAGCTCGCTTCCATCCGGAAGGAACGGAAAGTGATGACCTATCTCAGACCGGATGCAAAGACACAGGTGACCATCGAATACAGTGATGACGGACAGCCGTTGCGCATCCATACCATTGTACTCTCCACGCAGCATGACGAATTTGACAACGACGACAACCGCATGCTGGAAACCATCCGATCGGATGTGAAAACGATCCTGATCCCGAGGGTGGTGAAGCAGTTGCCTGTCCGCCTGCAGGGACTGTTCCATGATGATTTCATCCTCCATGTGAACCCGACCGGGAAATTCGTCATCGGAGGACCCCATGGAGACACAGGCCTCACCGGGCGTAAGATCATCGTAGACACTTACGGTGGGAAAGGGGCTCATGGCGGTGGAGCGTTTTCGGGAAAGGACCCTTCCAAGGTGGACCGTTCGGCAGCCTATGCTGCCAGGCATATTGCCAAAAACCTTGTGGCTGCGGGGATTACCGATGAAGTGCTTGTCCAGCTCTCCTATGCCATCGGCCTGGTGAAGCCCGTGGGAGTGTATGTGAACACATACGGCAAATCCCGTGTGAACATGACGGACGGGGAAATCGCAGGAAAAATCGAGGAACTGTATGATCTGCGTCCCGCTGCCATTGAAAGAAGATTGAAACTGAGGAATCCCATGTACAGGGAAACAGCTTCGTACGGCCATATGGGACGTACACCGGTGACTGTTACCAAGGTGTTCGAATCTCCTTACTGGGACACCGTAACCCTGGAAGTGGAACTCTTCACCTGGGAAAAACTGGATCTGGTGGAAACATTTAAAAAAGCTTTCGGGACCTGATTGAAGAATACGCGCATATGTTTTCAGGAATCGTAGAAGAATCGGCGGAGGTAGTCCATCTGGAGAAGGAAAAGGACAACCTCCATATCACCCTGAAATGTTCATTTACCGGTGAACTGAAGGTTGATCAGAGCATTTCACACAACGGTGTCTGTCTCACCGTTGTGGACATCAGGGATGATACCTATACCGTCACCGCGGTCAGGGAGACCCTGCTCAAATCGAACCTGGGATTGCTCAAAGTGGGGGACCTGGTCAACCTGGAAAGAAGCACCAGGCTGGATGCCCGGCTGGACGGACATATGGTGCAGGGGCACGTGGATCTTACGGCCACCTGCACTGAAGTAAAGGAAGCCGAAGGAAGCTGGTATTACACTTTTGCATATGAGCCGCAGAATGATGCG
>DSEO01000339.1 GCA_011056635.1 Bacteroides sp. | reverse complement strand
CTCCGAATCCCCCGCCTCCTCTGAATCCCCCGCTACCTGAGGAAAAGCTTCCCCAGCTGCCGGAGGAACGGTTCCCCGAAAGCATCGCCAGGGCGAGCCAGAGGGGAAGATTGCTGCGGCCCATTCCCACATTTCTTCGGCGTGCACCGAAAATGATGGAGAACAGGATGATCATGAAAATGAGTCCCCCGATGGCGGATCCGGCCCCGGAGCTGTTCTGCGCCAGGTACTCATCGGATGTGAACTTGCCATCCAGCAGGTCGGTCATCACATTGACGGCCGCATCAATCCCCTGGTAATAATTACCCTGTTTGAACCCGGGGATGATCTCGTTCTCCACGATCCGTTTGGCGATGGCATCGGGGATGAACTCTTCCAGTCCGTACCCGGTGGAAATAAACACATCCCTGTCTTCCATATCAACCAGGATGAGGGCGCCGTTATCCGATTCAGCCTGGCCCACCTTCCATGCTTCTCCGATCATGGGAGCCAGCATGGAGGCCGGGTATCCCTGATTGTCGTCGATGGTCACCACAAAGATCTGGGTGGAGGTCCTGTATTCCAGTACGCTCAACTTCTGTTCCAGCTGTGCGGTCTCCTGGGCGCTGAACACATTCGCGTAGTCATTGACCCACGAACCCGGACTGGAAGGGACGGGCAGATTTTCCTGCGCGCAAAGCCATACGGTCATCAGCACCAGTATTCCCGTGATCCAAAGTGTTCGCGGCTTCATCATGATTTTTCTCCAAATGAAATTTCGTTGGGCAGCTCATTCACATCCCCTTTCTCGTAAGGGAAATGCCTTTTGAGTTGTTCGCCGGCCATCAGGATCCCACTGTGAATGCCTCCGGCGAAGTTCTCCTGTTTAAATTCCTCCAGCACCGTATCCCTGATCCGGTCCCAGAAATCATCCTCCGTCACGGCATTGATCCCTTTGTCCCCCAGGATGGCAAACTTCCGGTCCTTCACCGCAATATAGAAAAGCACACCGTTGCGCAGTTTTGTTTTGTGCATTTTCAGTTTGGCGAACCACCATGCGGCGCAGTCCTTCACATCTTCGTTGCACTGGTTGCTCACATGCACCCTGATCTCCCCCGAAGTGTTCTTTTCCGCCTCCAGGATGGCCGATGTGATCAGTTTTTTTTCCTCATTTGTGAAGAAGTTGATGGCTAACATGGGTAAAAAAGTTGTTTAAAATTCCACTGTGGGAACCACATCGGATCCCTCCACCGCTTCAAAGTAACCTTTCTGGTCCATTCCGGTCATGTTCGCGATGAGATTATTCGGGAATTTCCGTATGGACGTGTTGAAATCCCTGACCAGATCGTTGAATTTTCTCCGCTCCACGGCAATCCTGTTCTCGGTGCCTTCCAGCTGTGCCTGCAGCTCCAGGAAATTCTGGTTGGCTTTCAGGTCGGGATAGCGTTCGATGGTGACAAGCAGCCTGGAAAGGGCTGAGCTCAATCCTTCCTGCGCCTCCTGGAAGGCGGCGATGTTTTCGGGGGTCAGCGAAGCGGGATCCACGTTGATGCTGGTCGCTTTCGCCCTGGCCTCGATCACCTGGGTGAGGGTCTCCTGCTCGAAATCGGCGTAACCCTTTACGGTGTTGACCAGGTTGGGGATCAGGTCGGCCCGCCGCTGGTATGAATTTTCCACGTTGGCCCACTGGCCCGAGACACCCTCTTCCAGGGTCACAAAGTTGTTGTACCTGCGGACACCCCAGAGGATCACCACAAGCAGGGCAGCTATGACGATGATCCAGGTGCTGATTTTCTTGTTCATTTCTGTACTGTTTTATATGAATGGAATAGGCAATTTGTCCCCAAAATTAAGAAAAGATATACCTCATGATCAATGAACGGCAAAATATCGGTAAAAATTCGATCAGCGATCCACCCTCCCGGAACAATTTCCAGCCATACCCTGTTATATTTCCATGCGTGACACCTGGACCATATTGTATGACGGGTACTGCAACCTTTGCGGCCGCTCGGTCCGCTGGGTCGTCCGGAACGACCGGAAGAAACAGTTCACCTACATTCCCCTGCAGGACGACCGGGCCCGCTTTTTGCTGGAGACACTGTCGGATCCGTCCCGGGACATCAAAGGGATGGACAGCGTGGTGCTGGTAACCGGTCACTCGGCCTACTTCCGCTCCACGGCGGTCCTTCGCATCTCCACCCGGCTGCGCTTTCCCTGGCCCCTGCTCTCTGTCTTTTTCCTGGTACCCGCCCCGGTGAGGGATTGGGTGTATGACCTGGTGGCCAGGAACAGGAAGCGGTGGTTCGGCGAAAGCGACACCTGTTACCTGCCCTGAGACCCTGATCCGTTCCCGGGCAGTCCCGGAGCAGATGGCTGAGCGGGAGGGTTTGGTCCGTCTTACAGACCCCAGCCCGGACTTACCCCGAAATTTTTGCCGAAACCGCCAGCGATCCCGCTTTACCGAAACCGTATCGATTCCGATTCGCCGAAACCATATCGATTCCGCTTCGCCTGGACCGTATCGATTCCGCTTCGCCGAAACCGCAGCCTCGGATATAAATTATCCGGTTGTTATACATATTTGGTGCTTTACCGGATAAAAAATATCCGTCCATAGACATTTTATATCCAAAACAACATCAAAAAAGTTAATAGGCGGATAAAAAATGTCTAATCCTGAGATATCGTTACCAGCCCACAACGGAAAGTGTATCAAAAGCAATTTTGTGGCGGGTCCAAAATCCGCAGCCGGATGCGATGTGTTATAAAACCCATGCAGGCGATCCGGCACCACAGCTTAATTATCTTAATTTTATGCAGGGCGAAGCGATTAACGGATTTACGGGCTCATGAGCAGCTGAAAGCTGCGGGTAACTGGTTCCATTCGTTCTCAAAGTATGATCATTGAAAATCTTAAGCAAATGAAACAGGATGATTTCAGGGCGGCCGTCCTGGAAGGGATCCCCGAAGACCTTCCGGCCCCCAAACCTTACGATCCCTCACTGAACCATGCACCCAGGCGAAAGGACCTGCTCACAGCGGAGGAGAAAATACTGGCTGTCAGGAACGCCCTGCGGTATATTCCCCGCAGGCACCATCCCGTGATGGCCGGGGAGCTGGCCGAAGAGCTGAAGCGTTTCGGAAGGATCTACATGTACCGGTACAAACCGGACTACAGGATCACGGCACGCAGCATTGACGCCTTTCCGCACCGGTCCCGCCACGCGGCAGCCATCATGCTGATGCTCTCCAACAACCTGGACCATGCCGTGGCCCAGCATCCCGATGAGCTGATCACCTACGGGGGCAACGGGGCGGTGTTCCAGAACTGGGCGCAGTACAGGCTGAGCATGAAATACCTGGCGGAGATGACCGATGAACAGACCCTGGTGCTTTATTCTGGCCATCCGCTGGGACTGTTCCCTTCTCATCCCGATGCGCCCAGGGTGGTGGTGACCAACGGCATGGTGGTCCCCAACTACTCGGGCCAGGACGATTACGAACGGATGAACGCACTGGGGGTGACCCAGTACGGACAGATGACCGCCGGCTCCTTCATGTATATCGGTCCCCAGGGAATCGTACACGGGACAACGATCACCGTGATGAATGCGGGGCGACTGATGCTGGGGACCGGGGAGGGGGGACTGGCCGGGAAGGTGTATGTGACTTCAGGGCTTGGCGGGATGTCGGGTGCGCAGCCCAGGGCGACGGTGATCGCCGGGGGGATCTGCGTGGTGGCGGAGATCAATCTCAAGGCCCTGTCCACCAGGTTGGAACAGGGCTGGGTGGATGAGGCATATGACGCGCTCGATCCACTGCTGCAGCGGCTGGAGAAGGCACGCAGGAACAGGGAGGCGGTGAGCCTGGCCTACCGGGGCAATGTGGTGGATTTGTGGGAATTCCTTGTGAGTAAGGAGGTGGCGGTGGATTTGGGGTCGGACCAGACCTCGCTGCACAATCCCTTCGGCGGGGGGTATTACCCGGCGGGACTCACCTTCGGGGAGGCCAACCGGATGATGGCGGAAGCGCCGGAGAGATTCAGGGAGGCGGTCAATGCATCCCTGCGACGGCAGGTGGAAGCCATCAACAGGATGACGGCAAGGGGTATGTATTTCTGGGATTACGGGAATGCCTTCCTGCTGGAGTCGGGCAGGGCGGGGGCGGACATCTTCCTGGAGGACGGTGGCTACAGGTATCCTTCCTATGTACAGGCCATCATGGGACCGCTTTTCTTCGACTACGGATTCGGTCCTTTCCGCTGGGTGTGCACTTCTTCCGACCCGGCCGACCTGGCAGAGACCGACCGCATCGCCATGGAAGAGCTGGAGCGGATCGCGCGGGATGCCCCGGAAGAGATCAGGGGACAGCTGCAGGACAATATCCACTGGATCAGGGAGGCAGGCAAACACCACCTGGTGGTGGGCTCCCAGGCGCGGATCCTGTATGCTGACTGCCAGGGGCGGATCGCCATTGCCGGGGCCTTCAACCGGGCCATCCGGGAGGGCAGGATCAGCGCCCCCGTGGTGCTGGGACGGGATCACCACGATGTGTCGGGGACCGATTCTCCGTTCCGGGAGACCTCCAATATTTACGACGGTTCCCGTTTCACGGCCGACATGGCGGTGCAGAATGTGATCGGGGATGCCTTCCGGGGAGCCACCTGGGTTTCCCTCCACAACGGCGGAGGCGTGGGCTGGGGAGAAGTGATCAACGGGGGATTCGGACTGGTGGTCGACGGCACGCCGGAGGCGGAACGGCGGCTGGAGATGATGCTGCACTGGGATGTGAACAACGGCATTGCCCGCAGGAGCTGGGCCCGCAACGAAGGATCCATCAGCGCCATCCGCCGGGAGATGCAGCGGACCCCCCGGCTGAAGGTCACCCTCCCCGAGCCGGTGGATGATCATCTTTTGGAAGGACTATTCTGACCGAACCGGGAACAATACCCAGGGGCATCTCCGCGGTCAGGGTTCCGTCAGAACTCCCCCTTGTTCAGCATGACCAGCATGCAGCCGTTCACCGGATGGATGCCTTCCTTCTCAAGGCGTGCCATGAATGCAGGATTTACCGTGCCAGGGTTGAAAATAACCCTGGCAGGCTTCAGCGAAATGATGTAATCAAAGTAGGCGGTTTGCCGGGAGGGACCCACATAGAGTGACACCGTATGCACCCCTTCCACAGGGGGCGTTCCCACCTGGATCTCCTTCCCTTCGATGGTCCCCTGACGGAGTCCCACCGGGACCACATCGTACTGATGACGCAGGAGGCTCCTGACTGCTTTATTTGAAAACCTGACGGGATTGGGACTGGCGCCCAGCACCAGGGTCTTTTTACTTTTCAAGTGTTTCTTTTGCTTTTCAGTTGTCTGTACTTTATTACAGGGGTGTGTGGTTATTGCAGGGAATGGACCAGGGCAACGGCATGGGCGGAGATTCCTTCCTCCCGGCCGGTGAAGCCCAGTTTCTCCTCGGTGGTGGCTTTTACCGATACAGCATCCTCCTCTACATCCAGGTGGGAGGCGATCAGACGGCGCATCTGTGGTATATGGGGACTGATCTTCGGGCGCTGGAGGCAGACGGTGGAATCGATGTTCCCCACCCGGTACCCGTGCACCCTGAGCAGGTCGTAGGTTTTCTGGAGCAAAACGGTGCTGGCAATTCCACTGAAGGCGGGATCGGTGTCCGGGAAATGGATCCCGATGTCACCCAGCCCTGCGGCTCCCAGCAAAGCGTCGCAGATGGCATGCAGCAAAACATCCGCATCGGAATGACCCGCCGCACCTTTTTCGTGGGGAACTTTCACACCTCCGATCCAGAGGGGGATCCCTGCTTCGAGCCGGTGGACATCATATCCGAAACCGATGCGGAAATTCATGGGAGGTTACAGGTTCAGGCTCTCGAAATCAAATCCCAGCGTGAACCTGAGCGTGTTGGCCAGGGGACTGTTGTTCCCGTTGGTGGGTACCAGGTAGGAGAAGTCCAGGGCGAACACATTGAGCTTCAGTCCCACGCCCACCGTAAAGTACTTCCTGTTCCCCTTGCTGGCATGTTCGTGGAAATATCCGGTACGGATGGCGAACTGTTCGCGGTACCAGTACTCCACCCCGGCGCTGTAGGCGATCTCATTGAATTCCTCCCTGAACACGCTCCGGGTCCCGTCCACCCGTTCCACCCCGGGCGCATCGTAAAAGGACTGGAAAATGCCCACCACCACCGATCCGGGATCTTCCTTCCCGGCAATCAGTATCAGGTCGCCCGAGGCTGAATCCGTATCCCACACGGCAGGGGTGGGGACCAGCAGTTTGTTAAAATCCATATTAAAAGAAACCGTGTTGTAGTCGTCGATGTTGTAGCTGAACCTGCCGCCCAGTCGCATGTTGGTGGGAACGGGGGTTTTTTCGGCATCCAGGGTGTAGGAGACGGGGGTCCCCATGTTGGTGAGGCTGATACCGGCCGCCCATTCTCCGTCGCTGGATCCCACATCGATCTGATCCTGGTAGTAGAAACCCAGGTCCGCCGCAAAGGAGATCCCGGGCCGGGTTTCCTGCCCTTCGGCCGTGGTCTGTCCCGATGTAAGGTCGGACCGGATGAACCGGAAGGCGATCCCCCCGGAGAAATGATCCGTAAAGAGCCTGGAATAGCCAGCATCCACTGCAAATTCGTTGGGGTTGTACTGTCCTGTCACCGTTCCCGTAAAATCGGTGAATATAATGTCCCCCAGGGAGAAATAGCGCAGTGATCCGCTGATCAGCTGCTGTTCGTCGAAACGGTAAAACCCGGTCAGGTAAGCCAGGTTGATATCGGGGATCAGGTTCCTGAGCCAGGGGGTGTAGGAAATGGCAAAGCCCCCCTTGCTGTCAATGAATGCGTATTTGGCGATGTTCCAGTGCTGGGAATTCACATCGGGCGTGGTGGCGGCCCCCACATCACCCATTGCGCCCGCCCTGGAATCCGGAGCGATGGTCAGGAAAGGCACGGAAGTCTGAATGGCATTGAGTTCGGCCCCTCCCAGCTCACCCGAGCTGATCTGTCCCTGGAGCGAAACCCCGGTTCCCAGCAATGATCCGGCAATCAAGGCGATCATCCCCTGTCTGAATCCTTTTGACATATGTTCGATTTTGGTCCTCAAATATAACACGATTTCAGCAGAACGGCGCCATCACGGGCACTTTTTCAGCGCCCGGAGCGCCTTTCGCGGCACATATAAAGTACGTAATAAGAACGGTTTTAGTATGAGCATGCGTACACTCCGGGGAAGATTTATCTGGCGATGACCAGTTTTCCGTTTCCGGCAGCCACTTCACCGTCGGCTCCGGAGAGGGTGACGCGGTACAGATAGATCCCTCCGCCCAGTTTCTCCCCGCCCGCGGTGGTGCCGTCCCACCGGAACGGTTCCAGTCTGTACCCGGGGGAGAAGAGCCGGGTATCGAAGATCCTGACCATCTCGCCTGACAGGTTGTAGATGGTCAGCACCATCCGGAGTTCGGTGTCGGGCCGGTTGTGTTCGATGTTGAACCAGGTCTCGTCAATGAAAGGGTTCGGATAGGTGTAGATCTGCTCCAGCAGCATCTGCTCGGATCCCACAACCACGAATTCCAGGTCCGACTCGGACGAATTGTTGTGGATGTCCCATACCTTCACGGTCACTTCATGACGCCCGTGCTCCAGGTCGTAATAAGGATAGCGGATGGTCCCCGAATTGTAGCTGTTCACATTGGCCTGGTAAAAATCATTGAGCACGATTGCGTTCACCCGGTCCCCATCCATGGTGGCTGTGGCATCATGCCCGATGCCGTTTCCCGTGGTGTTGATCCCGTAGTTGTCGGTTACCTGCACCAGCAAAACGGGATCGGGATCCGTGATACCCCCGGACACAAAGAAAGTATCGTTCATGAAGAGGGTGATCTGCGGGGGATTGTCATCCGCTGCGTTTTCCTTGCCGATCCCCCCCACCAGGAAATCCCCGGTGTAACCGTGGGCGTCCACCATGGCATTGTGACCGTAATAGCTGATCTTGCCGTTCCCGATGGCATAATTGATATCCTTGGGCACGAAGAACCCGAAAGAGAAATTTCCCCCGGATACATCCGCCTTGCCGCTGTAAAGGACACTGTTCCTTGTTTTGAAGCTCCAGACAGGATCATCATCGTTGGAAAGGGTTTCCACAAGTCTTTCTTTGTCGAACACCATGGGGTAGACCGTGCCGTTAAAATCTTCCATGGCCGATCCGTCCTGGGTCTCCACATGCCCGGAGACGGTTACCCATTGAAAAGCCGCCAGGGTATCTGAAAGCATCGAAATGTGGTTCCCGTTCACGGAGTCGGTTACCACCCGGTGCTGCGGGTAGGCCAGTCTCAGGGAGGGATCCCCCATCAGGGTGAAGTTCAGCTTGTTGATCCCGGCACCCGTATTGTTCTTGCTGTAGGCAATGATATCCCCCAGTCTGTAATTCTCCTGGTTTTCATCCTTTTCGAACACGATCTCGTAGAACTTCTCGTTCAGGATGTGGTTGGGCCCGGAGTAGACCAGCCTGGTGGTGGTGAAAAGGGCGATCCCCCCTCCGTCCGGGTTGAGCAGGACCTCCTCGCCGGCGGAGGTGATCTCCTGGTCTTCTTTTTGGTTATACTCGTCGTACCGGCTGAATTCACAGGTGGCGGTCATGAACAGTGGCAGCATCCTGCGGTTGGTCCAATCCTTGATATGGCCCATTTGAAGCACATGCTCATGGGCCAGTCCCCCGGGTCCGCCATGACCGGTATAATTCACGATCAGCGCACCCCTGTTCACCTGATTGTTGATGGCGCGGGAGACCTCCGGATAGAGGAACCCGGTGGCCGTCTTCACCTGCTGGTAGGCGTCCAGGTAGATCTTGTTGATGTTGTAGGCGGGATGCCTGGCCTGCACATAGGAAGACAGCTGATCGGCCTGGCGCATGTGGATGTTGGCGTCCTCATCATCGCCGATGAAGCAGAGCTGATTCCGCCAGTTCCCCTGGCTGGCCGCCTCGCTGTAAGAGATGATCTTGTTCACCAGGTTGCTGGCCTCTTCCGGTGTGGATGCCGGCAATCGCCCGATCCCCATGTCGAGCAGACCGCTGCTCATGGATTCGTCGGTATCCAGCAGTCCGAAAAAGTCGTCGGACACATACGAGCGGGTGGGAGAGAGCGAGTTTTCACTCTGGTAGGTGAGGATCCGGTTGGGATTGTTGTCGGTATGGTTCCGATTGTCGTATGACCCGTCCCCGAACAGCAGCAGGTAGTGGCAGACCTCGTCCGATCCGCCGGCCCGGTCGTAAAACATTTTCATGAAGTTGCGGATGGCTGTTGCATCGGGCGCTCCCGAGGAGAACTCATTGAACACCTGCTGCTGCAGGACCACCTCCACTTCCAGTCCGTCGACGGTTTCGCGGTGTGCGGCCAGCTTTCCTGCTGCCTCCAGGAACTCTTCCGGGGTGATGATGACCATATCGGGTTGCCCCAGTCCATGCAGATTCTGGTTATTCACCGTCCCGCCCCCTTCCTTGTCAAACGCCGGTGAAGGGAACTGTCCCCCCGTGTTAAAGGCGATGAATTCCCGGATCTCATCGGTTTCCAGGGTGAACCGGGCGGTGGAGCCGGAAAGGTCAAAGGAGACGTTCAGGGGTTGGGAGGGATCGGTGATCTCCCAGATCAGGGTGCCCGCGCTGCAGTTCTCTACCCTGAATGCACCCACATTGCCGGTGCCCGCACTCCCGGAATCCCTGAAAGGCAGCTCATCGCCGCTCATGCTCAGTCTGCTCCGGGCGTTGAGGGTGATGGAGTTGAGCCAGCCTTCCGAGTTGGTATTGGGCCGGTTGTACCGGAGTGTGACCGTCAGGTTGTCCTGCCCGGGCTGGAAACTGAAGATCCCGGTCCGTTCATGGGCATAGGTGGCCGTATAGTTGCTCAGGTCGGTAGTTGTCAGTTCCAGACTGCCCAGCGTGGTGCCATTGGCTTTCACGGTGAAAGAGGTAACCTGGTTGGAGCGGGCTGCCACCGTGACCCGGACCCTGGCATCCGCCCCGCTTTCCCGCGCGGGGATGGAAAACGGGTAATTATTCTCCAGGTTCACGTCGAAATAGTCCCCGTACCACTCCCTCCCCGAGTTGATCAGGTTGAAAATCTCCTCTTCGAAATGAACCCGGTAATCATAGGATGTGATGGTATGGGTTGCGGTCCCGGAGCTGAGCGGCTGTTCTTCGGGAGTCACCGCGGTGCCATGGTCGTCCGTGAGAAAGTAGTACCCCTTCAGGGTGTAATCGTGCAGCTGGTGGACAAACATATGCTCCTCCGCCCTGTACTGCCAGCTGACGGGACCCTGTGCATAGAACAGCAGGTAATCGCCCGGACCGAACACTCCGTCGCCCCCTTTGTGCATGTGCACCGGCACCGGCCGGAGGTCATCCGTATACCCGGCGGAGAAATTTTCGGGAAGCTGCCGGGCCCCCGTACCGTAGATGCGTGTATTGACCGGATTATGCAGTCCGATGGCCTGCAGCTGTTCGTAGGTCAGCCTGTGGATCCCGCTTTTCTCCACGGAAACCATGAACCAGCTGCCTGAAGCAAGCACGGATGAGGTTGCCCATTCCCCTTTCATCGTGCTTTTCAGCGCTGCCATGGGCGCTTCCCGTTCCACCCGGATCTGGAAGGAAGAGACCCGCTCCAGTTTGCCCGTTCCGGTCTTCACAAACGGAAGCACCCGGATGGTCAGATAGGGTACCTTTGCCTCCCTGACCAGCGCATACTCCAGCAGTGGCGATTGTTTCACATGGGAGACGGGCACCCTGTCCGATACCCCGGGGGCCAGCGGTTCGGTCTCATTCACCACCAGGTGCACCACGGGCAGCATCCCGTCAGCATCCCAGGGCAATTTTCTGGTAAAATAAGGTAACGTATTGTCCCCGTCTTCGTATAAAGCATGAGGAAAGGAGGGCAGGTCACGGCTATCATCCCATTGTATCTCAATGGTTTCAACCTGTGCCTGCAGGACCAGGGAGAGCGTCAGGAAAACCGTGATGAACAGCTGCTTCATGCGAAAAACGTATAAGGCAACAAAAATATATATTTTATGACAGGTTTTACCGTTGATACTATAACGCCTCTGGCAGGGGTTTGTTGTAGGTTAGTCGAAAGTCGTAAAGTCTAAAGTTGAAAGTCATCAAGTCTGTAAGATCATATATGATGGGGTTTGTGGCCGGGGCAATGCTGCTGGCTGCCGGGCCGGGTGCGTGTCAAGATGCGGCCTTTTCGCAGTTCTATGCCAACCCGCTCTATATGAACCCCGCCATGGCGGGCGTGGAAGGACCTGTCAAGGTGTATCTGGGTTACCGCAACCAGTGGCCGGGCGCCACGGACCCCTATGCCACATTCCATGCGTCCTACGAACAATACCTGGACCCGCTGCAGGGGGGGATCGGGGTACATGTGATGAACGACCGGCTGGGCGGGGGTATCTTCAATACCATCTCGGTGGATGCGGTCTATGCCTACCATCTGAAAGTGACCCGGGAGCTGACGGTGACCGGCGGGTTCCAGGCCTCCATGGGACAGCGCAGTCTCAATACCGAGGGACTGGTGCTGCCGGATGAACTGGCGGGTGTAGCTTCCGCCACCCTGAACGGGTATTCCAAGGTATTCCCTGATTTTTCGGTGGGAGCCGCCGGCTTCTACAGGAATTTTTTCGGGGGCTTTGCGGTCCACCACCTGCTGCAGCCCTATGCGTCCCCTTCTGAAGACCCCAACACGCGGATCTCCCGGAAATATACGGCGCACGCGGGAGCCATGATCCCCATTTACGAGAGGAGGCTGGGTACGGAGGTGCTCCAGCTCTCACCCCACGTGATATTCATGCAGCAGGATATTTATCAACAGGTGAATTACGGCCTGGAGTTGCTCTTTAAAAGTATCATCGGCGGGGTGTGGTTCAGGCAGGATCTGTTTTTTTCCTACGGGACATTGATCTTCTCGGCGGGTTACGGAAGCGACCAGTTCCGGTTCCGGTACAGTTACGACGCCAAATTATCCCCACCCGACCTGCACATCCCGAGCATGGGGGCGCATGAAATATCGTTGGTGATAATTTTTGAAAACCTTTATAAATCAACGAAACGCAGGGCAATAAAATGTCCTAAAATTTAGTTAAGTTTGTGAGAAGATTTGTTATATTAGCCATCGTTGGTAAAGATTATCAAACCGTTAATGCCGTGAAAGCACATTCAATTGTAAATTCAAATTAAAAAACTTATACGGATGAAAATGATCATAAGACTGACCCCGGTTTTGCTTGCGGTAATGGTCGTGTGGGGATGTGGCAATAAAGATGTTACCTCTTCCGGAAAGGTGTCGACCACCACGGGATGGGCTTACAATGATCCCGAAACCGGCGGATTTGAAGTCCGGACAGCGGCAGAGCAGGAAACCGGGCCCGGACTTACATTGATTGAAGGTGGTACGTTTACCATGGGGCGGGTGCAGGATGACGTCATGTATGAATGGGACAACGTGCCCCGCAGGGTGACTGTCAGTTCCTTCTACATGGATATCACCGAGATCCGGAATGTGGACTACCGGGAATACATCCACTGGCTGAACCGTGTCTTCGGGATGAACAATCCCCAGGTGGTCAGGGCAGCCCTTCCCGACACCCTGGTATGGCGGGATCCCATGGCTTACAATGAGCCATACGTGGAGTATTATTTCAGACACCCCTCCTTCAACGAGTATCCGGTGGTTGGCGTGAACTGGCTGCAGGCCAATGACTACTGTCTGTGGCGGACCGATAGGGTGAATGAGCGGATCCTGGTGGATATCGGGCACATAGAGTTGTCAACCGATCAGCAGGATGAAAGGAACTTCAACACGGAGGCCTATATTTACGGGATCTACACACCCAATATCGTAGACCCCATCCCGAGCCTGAACCCCAACGTGGAGTCCAGGCTGATCAACATGGAGGACGGCTACCTGTTGCCCAAATACAGGCTCCCCACCGAGGCCGAATGGGAATTTGCGGCCCTGGGGCTGATCGGGAATACCATCGATGAACTGGTCTGGGAAAGGAAAACCTTCCCCTGGAACGGTCACAATGTGAGGAATGACAACCCCAGGAACATGGGTGAAATGATGGCCAACTTCATCAGGGGCCGGGGCGATATGATGGGTGTGGCAGGAAGCCTGAATGACGCGGGTTCCATCACCGTTCCTGTGAAATCATACTGGCCCAACGATTACGGGCTCTATTGCATGGCCGGTAACGTAAACGAATGGGTGCAGGATGTGTACCGTCCACTCTCCCACATGGATGTTTCGGATTTCCGTCCGTTCCGCGGCAACCAGTTTGACAAACTTTACCTGGATGCGAACGGAAACCCGGTGATCGACAGCCTGGGCCGTCTGCGCAGGGTTCCCATCGACGAGGCCGATGCAGAGGGAAGGTTCAACTACCGGAAATCGGATTACAGGAATTACAGGGACGGGGATATTGAATCGGTCTTCGAGGAAGGAGAAAGGGCAGAAGCGGGCCGTTACGAAGGTTCGGGGAGCATGTATCTGAACAATGAGAATGAAAGGGTTTCACTGATCAATGACCAGGTCCGCGTTTACAAAGGCGGTTCCTGGAAGGACAGGGCCTACTGGCTGAGCCCCGGAGAGCGCCGGTACCTGCTGGAGACCGAGTCGCGTGATGACCTGGGATTCCGCTGTGCCATGTCGCGCATGGGAACCCCCACGGGACTGTAAGGGTTCCGGACCGGTTGGTTATCCATATTAAAATATAAAAGAGGCTGTCTCAAAAGGTTAGCTGTCCAATCCAAGACAAGCCTTTTGAGACAGCCTCTTTTTTTAAAAAGCTCAATGGATTACCATGTTGGGACCTGACATGTCCAGGGAAATGACCGTCGAGGAGTTGTACAGTGAATTCCTGCAATCGGCCGGTATCTGCACCGATACCCGGAAGGCGATCGGCGGCAGGTTGTTTTTCGCCATCAGGGGCGAGCGGTTCGACGGGAATGTCTATGTGGAAGAGGCGCTGCAGAAAGGGTGCAGGCTGGCGGTCACCGACAGGAACGATCTGCCGCAGCACGACAGGGTGGTGTATACCGGTTCACCCCTTGCCCTGCTGCAACAGCTGGCCAGGCATCACCGCAGGGTGAAATCACCACGGGTGCTGGCCATCACCGGGAGCAACGGGAAAACCACCACCAAAGAGCTGATCGCAGCCATTCTTTCCAAAAAAATCCCTGTGCTTTCCACCCGCGGAAACCTGAACAACCACATCGGGGTACCGCTTACCCTGCTTGAGCTGGCGGACCAGCAGATGGCGGTGATCGAGATGGGTGCGAACCACACCGGTGAGATCAAAGCCCTGGCGGAGATCGCTGAGCCCGGGATGGGACTGGTCACCAATGTGGGTAAAGCCCACCTGGAGGGATTCGGTTCCCCGGAAGGCGTGCTCCGCGCCAAGGGCGAGCTGTACGAATACCTGGCTGCCACCGGCGGGAAGGCCATTGTGGACGGATCCGATCCGGTATTGATGAAAAAAGCCGGGGAGACGGGAGTGGAACAAATCGTGACCGGTCCGCACGGGACCCTGCCCGTGGCATGCCGTGTGGTGACGCAGCGGCCCTTCCTGGAGGTGGAGGTGAAAATGGGAGATGCATGGTTCCGGGTGACCACCGGCCTGGTGGGCGGCTATAACCTGCAGAACATCCTGTTCGCAGTCTCCGTGGGTTATCATTTCGGCATCCCGGCAGAAATGGTCCGGGATGCCATTGCTGACTACAGGCCCGAGAATTTCAGGTCCCAGTTCATTGCGGGAAAACGGAACCGGGTAACCCTGGATGCGTATAACGCCAATCCCACCAGCATGCGGGAAGCCATCGGGGGACTGCTGGAATATGCTTCGTCCCCCGTCATGCTCATCCTGGGTGACATGGCTGAGATGGGGGATGCTTCGGAGCGGGAACACCGTGATCTGCTGCAATGGCTGGGTACCCGCTCCATTGACCGGATCCTCCTGGTGGGAAAACACTTCCCGGAGGTGTGTGATCCTGCTTCCGGGGCCCTGACATTCAGGGATATCGCAGATCTGGAGCGGTGGCTGAAGAATGAAATGCCGGAAGGATACCATGTGCTGGTCAAGGGAAGCCGTATCATGGAACTTGAAAGGCTGGTCCCCCTCCTGACAGACTGAAGGAAGGCCCGGTCGCCTGTCCTGTGCCGGCTTACTGCAGCCCGTTAACCTGACCGCTGTAGAGGAACCGCTTGATCTTCTGGGTGGGGGTCTTCTCGAAGGGTTGGGCCTGGAGGATCATCCGCTGCAGCCGGGAATTCCGTGCCACATGCGCATTGACCTGGACCAGGAGCTCTGCCAGGATCTCTTCCGCCCTGTGATTGAGCTGCTGCTGAAAATCCGCCGCATTCTCTTTCAGGTGCTGAAAGTGCTCTTCCAGCAGTTCCAGGTTGAGGTGGACCCTGGCCACCAGTTTATCCCCGTACTGCATGACCAGCGATTCATTCACATACTCCTTGCTGTTGATCACCGCTTCGATCTCCTCCGGATAGATGTTCTCACCGTTGGGGCCCAGGATCATGTTCTTCGAACGGCCCCGGATGTAAAGAATTCCCTTCCGGTCCATATGCCCCAGGTCGCCCGTCCGGAAGAACCCGTCCTCGGTGAATACCTCTGCGGTTTTTTCTTCATCCCTGTAATACCCTTTCATGATGTTGGGACCCTTCACCACGATCTCTCCTTCACGGGTGACCGGGTCGGGATTGTGGATCTTCAGGGTGAGGTCGCTAAGCGGTTTGCCAACCGACCTGAACACCGGGCTCAAAGGCCCGAATCCAGCCAGCAGGGGAGAGGTTTCGGTCAGTCCGTACCCGATGGCATAGGGAAAACCCCCTTCGATGAGGAATTTTTCCACATCGGGTGCCAGGGGAGCGCCTCCCACACCGAAGAACCGGATCCGGCCGCCAAAGAATTTCATGAGTTTGCGCACCGCAGCCCTGGAGAGCAGTCTCCGCGTTACCCCGGCTTTCATCAGCAGGCTTGTGACGGGGGACTTGTACAGGGCGGGGCGGATTTTGGTGCGGTAAATTTTTTCAATGATCAGGGGGACGGTCAGCATGGTGGTGGGAGCCAGCGTTTTCAGCAATGGCGCCAGGGTGGAGGCTGTGGGCAGACCGTCCATGTAGTGGACTGTGGCACCGTTGAGCAGGGGGACCACCATTCCGATGGTGCATTCATAGGTATGGGCCAGGGGCAGGATGGAGAGGAATACATCCTCTTCGGTGACTTCATGGATTCCCCTGGCCTGCTTGGCATTGGTAATGATGTTGTGGTGGGAGAGCATCACCCCTTTGGAGCGTCCGGTGGTCCCTGAGGTGTAAATAATGGAGGCAAGTTCATCCGGACCGGCACCGTAGAATGAACCCGGTGCGGGTGGCTGTCCGGTAGCCACTTTCAGTTTCTTCAGAGCGCTCTCTTTTTGCGGAGTTTTCTTTCCCTCCGCAAGGATCTTTCCCTTCTTCACGGGGAAGACACTGAAATCATCCAGCCGGATCACCATCTCCACCGACGGGGGCATTCCGCTTTCCAGCCGCGACATCATCTTATCCGACACGAACAGGACCTTTGCCCCGGCATGTTCCAGGATGGCATACACATCGGGGCCCCTGAAATCGGGCAGAATGGGTACGGTCACGCCGCCGGTGACCAGGATGCTGAAATAGGCGACTCCCCAGTGGGGACTGTTCTCGCCCAAAATGGCTGCCCGGTCGGCTTTCCCGAGACCCGCGCTGTGAAGCATGGTGGCCACGTGCCTGCACACCAGGTCCAGCTCCTCATAGCTGTACGAGATCCCTCCCGCCTGGGCAAGAGCGGTTTTTGTCCCGTATTTCTGGCTGTTGATTTTTAAAAGGAGGGGAAGGTTCCGTATCTCCTCATAATGTGTTACATCCCTGGTTTTCATCTTTTTCTTTCCTTAAGGTACCCTCAGAGTTCATCAATCATCCGTCACCGCTTTCCTGAATTTCCCTTCGAGTTGCGCAAACCGCTTTTTTCCTTTCAGAAAGAATTCAACAACGATACTCCCCGGATATATATATGCAAAGTTAACACTTTCCCTGTTCACATTGTTCGCTACCAGGTTATTTCTGTAATATTTGCGGAGCCCGCGGTATGCACGGTGTGCACGGATCACCGAGAGGAAGTCCGCCGGCGACCGCTGCCAGATGAACCTGAGGGCGGAGAGGGTATCCAGCAGCATCCTCACCGGGATTGTTTTCCTCCGTTGCCGGGAGGGGAGGTTCTTATAAAGCAGGAGCAGGTTGTTTCGGAAATTGAGGAAGGTTTTCAGGGGATTTCCCCTGGGCAGGGTTCCGCCTCCCACATGGTACACGGTGGAGCCGGGCTCGCAGAAAACCCGGTACCCCATTCTTTGCAGCCTCCAGCAGAGATCGATCTCCTCCATGTGTGCAAAAAATCGTTCGTCCAGTCCCCCCGCCTCCCTGAAAAGGGCAGCGCGCACCAGCAGACAGGCGCCGCTGGCCCAGAAGACCTCCGCGACCCGGTCGTACTGTCCTCTGTCCGCTTCCACATGATCGAAGATGCGTCCCCTGCAGAAGGGATAACCGTACCGGTCGATATATCCCCCTGCGGCCCCCGCGTACTCGAAATGGTCCCGCCGGTGGTAATCCCTGATCCTGGGGGTGCACACCGCCGCCAGTTCATCCTGCTCCATGAGTTCCAGCAGCGGTTCAAGCCATCGCTCCGTTACCTCGATGTCCGAATTGAGCAGCAGGAAATACTTTGAATCCAGCCGGGCGAGGGCGCGGTTGTATCCGCCGCTGAACCCGAAGTTCTGCTCCAGTCTGATCAGCCTGATCCCGGGGTAACTGGTTTCCAGAAAAGCGACCGAGCCGTCCGTGGAGGCATTGTCCGCGATCACGATCTCCACACCGGGCAGTGCGGAATACTTGATCAGTACGGGCAGGAACTGCTCCAGGAATGCCTTCCCGTTCCAGTTGAGGATGACGATGGAAACCCGCTTCATCGGTGCACCATGATTTTCCTGACGGTGTCCAGGAACTCATCGAAAATCAACCCGTTGGAGCAGATGATCTGTCCCCGGTGCAGCGCATCCGCATTTCCCCTGAAATCGGATACCCTTCCGCCGGCCTCCTCCACCATCAGGATCCCGGCGGCGATATCCCAGGGATTGAGGCCGTATTCATAGAATGCATCGTACCTGCCGCAGGCCACGTAGGCGATGTCGGTGGCTGCGGACCCCAGTCTCCTGAGTCCGTTGGAATGCCTCATGAAATGATCCAGGCTCTCCATGAACTGTTCCATGTAGCTGAAATCGGTATAGGGAAAACCTGTTGCGATCAGCGCATCTTTGACGCGCGGAACGGCGCTGACCCGGATCGGGTCGCAGTTCAGCCAGGCTCCGCCACCCTTCCAGGTGTAAAAATATTCATCCAGCCCGAATTCGTAGATGACCCCGGCCACCACTTCATCCTGTTTGAGGAGACCCACACTGATGGCAAACGGGAAAACCCCGTGAATGAAATTGGTGGTGCCGTCCACCGGGTCGATGATCCAGTGGTAGGTCTCTCCTTTCTTCTTGTTGGTGCCCTCTTCGGTGATGAATCCCGCCTCGGGAAGCACTTTGGAAAGTCCCTTTACAAGGATCTGCTCGGCCTCGGTGTCCACTTTGGTCACAAAATTCTGGCGGCCCTTGGCCTTGATGTTCAGATTCCTCCTGTTCAGGTGCCGGTCCCTGATGTATGCGGCGGCCTTCCGGACCACCTCCACGGTTGCGAAACAGATATCCTTGTATGGCATGGATTCTTTTTTGATCCTGTAAAGTAAATAAATTATTGGGATCCGAGGGATTTCAGCAGGTCAGCCACCACGAATGTGCTGCCCCCGGTGAAGATCAGATCCTCTTCTGCCGCCTGTTTCCGGGCCATGCGGTAGGCCGCCTCCACAGACCTGAACACCTTCCCTTTCAGTCCCCGCTTCCCTGCCTCACGCATCAGGAAGGTGGCATCCATGCTCCTGGGCACACTGCTGGGCGTGAAGTAGTATATGGCTTCCGCAGGCAGCAGCGGCAGGATTTCGGAAAGGTTTTTCTCCCGGACCAGGCCGAAGACCATGTGCAGGGTTTTCCGGGGAAGTTGCATCAACTGCTGCATCACACTGGCGATCCCTGCCTGGTTGTGGGCCACATCACAGATGCTCCTCGGATTGTGCCCCACCGTCTGCCACCTTCCCAGCAGTCCGGTATTCACGGATACGGAGGAAAGTCCTCTTTTAACAGCCTCCTCCGGGATCCCGGAGCCCAGTTCCCGGAGCTTCATGAGCACGGTCAGCGTGGTCATCAGGTTCTCATGCTGGTAATCCCCCGCCAGGTCGCACACCACCGTTCCGGGCAGTCCGGTTTCGGTATGGGTGTACCTGAGCATGAGTTTCCCTTCCGGGGTCAATGTGTGAAAGGAAGGCGAGAACACGCGGGGGGCAAAGGTGATCTCCGCCTTTTTCTCCGCGGCCATGGTCCGGAAGAGTTCTTCCGGGGGAGGATCGGCCTTCCCCACCACCACCGGGATCCCCTCCTTGATGATCCCGCCTTTCTCCCGGGCGATGGAAGCAAGATCGTTTCCCAGGA
Organism: Bacteroides sp.; assembly: GCA_011056635.1. Classification (GTDB taxonomy): domain Bacteria; phylum Bacteroidota; class Bacteroidia; order Bacteroidales. The sequence goes on along the minus strand of DSEO01000339.1, from coordinate 135 downwards.
ATTCGGTATGGTCCATGGAGACATTGGTGATCACCGAGAGGACGGGTGTGATGATGTTGGTGGAGTCCAGCCTGCCTCCCAGTCCGGTCTCTATAACAGCCATCTCCGCCTTCTGCCTGGAAAAATAGTCAAAGG
>DSEO01000336.1 GCA_011056635.1 Bacteroides sp. | reverse complement strand
GTTGAACCAGACAGCCGTTCGCCCGTTGAATAATGCTTCTTTCAGGGCTTCCGGGGATTTTTCCGTGGCGAATACCAGGGTAACGGGACGGTGACCTCCCTCGGGGATCCGGAACAGCCAGTCCACCGGTCCGTGTATATCAGAATTACCGAGGATTGCCAGGTCGTGATCCAGGCCGATCCGCAGGGCTTCGTCGGAATAGATCAGCTCGTTCACCACTTCAATACCTTGCAATAAACCTTCCGAAATGAGCTCCCGGTGCATATCGGTCAGGGTGGCGATCCCGTCAGGCCGCTGTGCGGTCCAGTGCGGGTGGTTCCAGAAGATAAAGGCTCCCTGGCGCCTGGCTTCCCGGAAGACTTCTGTCACATCCTCCTGGTTCAGCGCATTCACATCCTCAAGGAAGATGGCGTTGGCATGACCCGGGGGCATACTCCGGGTGATCTCCGCTCCTTTGATCACGATAAGATCACTCTCCCCGGCTGACTTCCTTGCCAACTCGTAACTGCGGTTCATATCCGGATGGGGGATATCATCCCGGTGTGGCTGGTACTCGATATGGTCGGTGATACAAATGGCATCCAGTCCGTCCTTCAATGCTTCCTGCACGCGGATGGAAGGCCAGACGGATCCGTCTGAAAACACAGTGTGCGTGTGCAGATCGCATTTGAGGGTTCGGTAACCGGGTATGTCAGGGAATTCAATCATGCGGTCCCCTTTTCGGTCACTGGAGGGTTGTCCCCACAAAAATGTGGTGCAGCAAAGGAATGCAGTCAACAGCAATCCTTTGATCCGAAATTGTTTATTCATGATGGACTGATTTGTTTAAAGGATTCGCACAAGGAACCATAAATCTAATAAAAAGTAATTGGAGGAGGTGATTTCTCAACGCATTTTTGGAAGAAATAGGAAATATAAAATTATATTAGCAATTCACAGCATTGCATGACAGGTCATCCCTGACCATCCGGGATATGCACGGCCATAAGCAAAAATCATATTGGAAGCCATTCTGCACAGGGATTCACTGATTAAGAAGCTGGAGGAAACCGGCCGCACCTGGGACATCATTGTGATCGGGGGAGGGGCTTCCGGCCTGGGTGCTGCGGTGGATGCGGCTTCCAGGGGCTACAGCACGCTTTTACTGGAGGAGCATGATTTTACCAAGGGCACCTCCAGCAGAAGCACCAAGCTGGTTCACGGTGGCGTCAGGTACCTGGCCCAGGGGAATGTCTCACTGGTCCTGGAGGCGCTGAGGGAGCGGGGAAGACTGAAGAAGAACGCTCCTCACCTGGTGACGGACCAGTCCTTCATCATCCCCTGCTACACATGGTGGTGTGTTCCCTTCTATACAACGGGCCTCACCCTGTACGACCTGATGGCAGGCAGACTGGGCATCGGGAGGTCCGTTCCACTTTCCGCAAAGCGGACACAAGGTTCCCTGCCGAATATCAAGCAGGAAAAACTGCGGGGAGGGGTCAGGTACTTTGATTGCCAGTTCGATGATTCCAGGCTGGCTGTCAACCTGGTCCAAACGCTCTTTGACCTGGACGGACTGGCATTGAATTATGTGAAGGTAACCGGACTGCTGAAGGATAACGCGCAGGTATCGGGCGTGGTTGCAAGGGAGCAGGAGACGGGCAGGGGATACAGGATCGCAGCGAGAGCGGTGATTAATGCCACCGGTGTATTTGTGGACAGGGTGATAAAAATGGCCGATCCGCAGGCCCGTGATGTGGTGAAACCCAGTCAGGGTATCCACCTGGTGGTGGACAAAAAGTTTTTAAAAGGGGAGGAAGCACTGATGATCCCGAAAACCTCCGACGGCAGGGTCCTGTTCGCGGTCCCGTGGCACAACCGGGTTGTGGTGGGAACCACGGATGTGGAAAAGCAACATGCCGATCTCGAGCCGGTGGCTGAAGAGGAGGAGGTGGACTATATTCTGGAGACTGCAGGAAGGTTTCTGGCAGAAAAGCCCGGCCGCAGTGATGTGCTGAGCGTATTTGCAGGCCTCCGGCCGCTGGCTGCTCCCTCCGGGTCAAAGGCGAAGACCAAGGAGATTTCCAGGGGACACAAGATCATTGAATCGGATGGCGGACTGATCACCCTTACAGGTGGTAAGTGGACCACCTACCGGAAAATGGGAGAGGATGTGATCGACCTGGCAGCCCGGAGGGCGGGACTTCCTCCACGTAAGTCAGCGACCCGGAACCTGCGGATCCATGGTTACAGGGAAGGGGTAAACGTGGGTGCCCCGCGGTACTGGTATGGCTCGGATGAAAGAGCCATCCGGGACCTGGTTCAAAGCGATCCGGGAATGGGGGAGGTGCTGAGTGAAAAGCTGCAGGTCATCAAAGCGCAGGTCATCTGGGCCATGGCTGCGGAAATGGCACGTACCGTGGAAGATTTTCTGGCAAGGAGGGTCCGGGCTCTCCAGCTGGACGCCGCGGAAAGCATCCGGATGGCTCCGGATGTGGCTCCCATCATGGCCCGCTGGCTGAACAAGGATAAAAAATGGGAAAAAGCCCAGGTGGAGGCCTATACCACCCTGGCATCCCGGTACCTGTTAACCTGACATTTCCTAACCCAACTAACCCAACTAACCCAACTAACCCAACTAACTCAACTAACTCAACTAACTCAACTAACTCAACTAACTCAACTAACTCAACTAACTCAACTAACTCAACTAACTCAACTAACTCAACTAACTCCTTCCCCATGCCAAACACATACATTCTTGCCATTGACCAGGGCACCACAAGTTCAAGGGCCATTGTCTTCGACCCGTCCGGTCAGCCTGCCGGAGTAGCCCAGAGAGAGTTCAGGCAAATCTTTCCAAGACCCGGATGGGTGGAGCATGATCCCGGGGAAATCTGGTCATCCCAGCTCAAGGTGGTTCATGAGGCTATGTCCAATGCGGGGATCAGACCCTCGGACCTGGCCGGGATCGGGATCACCAATCAGCGGGAAACCGCGGTGGCCTGGGACAGGCAGACAGGTGAACCAATCTGTAATGCCATTGTCTGGCAGGACCGGCGCACAGCCGGGATCTGCGGTGAACTAAAGGATCAGGGCCTCGAGCGAATGATCCGGAAAAAAACCGGACTGGTGATCGATGCTTATTTTTCGGCCACCAAATGGCAATGGATCCTGGAAAATGTCCCGGAAGCCGGGGAAAAAGCGAAGTCCGGGAGACTGGCACTGGGAACGGTCGATTCCTGGCTCATCTGGAAACTGACCGGGGGCAAGGTGCATGTCACCGACGTGTCCAATGCCAGCAGGACCATGTTGTTTGATATCCATACCCTTTCCTGGGATCCGGAATTACTGGACCTGTTCGGCATTCCGGAAAAAGCACTTCCGGAGGTGAGGTCTTCTTCCGAAATTTTCGGCAACACGGGAAGCGGGATCTTTTCCGGACCTGTTCCCGTTGCCGGGATCGCAGGAGACCAGCAGGCGGCTACATTCGGGCAGATGTGCCTGACCCCAGGCTCGGTCAAGAACACCTATGGCACCGGCTGTTTTATCCTGTGCAATACAGGTGTTGCCCCGGTGGAATCGAGAAACAACCTGGTTACCACCGTGGCCTGGCAGCTTGACGGGATCACTACCTATGCCCTTGAAGGCAGCATTTTCATCGGCGGGGCAGTGATCCAGTGGTTACGGGACGGACTGGGGCTTATCAAGGATTCATCGGAGGTTGAGCAGCTTGCCCTAACTGTAAAGGACAACGGGGGAGTATATTTCGTACCTGCTTTTACGGGACTTGGAGCGCCCTACTGGGACCCCTATGCCCGGGGCATGATCGCGGGTCTTACCAGGGGTGTCACGGCAGGGCACATTGCCCGTGCGGCGCTGGAGAGCATTGCATTCCAGGTGAACGATGTGATCCAGGCCATGGAAAATGATGCCGGATTAAAGATCAGGGAATTAAAAGTGGACGGGGGTGCAGCAGTCAATGATCTGCTGATGCAGTTCCAGTCCGATCTGATCGGGATCCCTGTGATCAGGCCCAGGATCATTGAGACAACTTCCCTGGGAGCGGCCTACCTGGCGGGACTGGCGGTCGGTACCTGGAATTCGGTGGATGAGATCCGGGACTACTGGACCGTGGACCGGGAGTTTCATCAACAGGTCTCCGCAGAAGATCAGAAAGCACTGAAGAAAGGATGGAAGAAAGCGGTCGAACGTTCCATGAACTGGGAAACCTGAAACCTAACTCAACTAACTCAACTAACTCAACTAACTTTTTTCAATGAACGAGATTGTTGCAGAATTCATCGGCACCCTCCTGCTGGTTCTCCTGGGTAACGGCGTGGTGGCCAACGTGCTTTTAAAGGATACCAAAGGGCATGCCGGCGGGTGGATCGTGATAGCCGTGGGATGGGGACTGGGAGTTTTTGTGGGGGTGGCGGTGGCCGGGCCTGTGTCGGGAGCCCATATCAATCCTGCCGTCACCATCGGACTGGCCGTGGCCGGATTGTTTCCCTGGGACAGCGTGACATTATACATCATCGCCCAGCTTCTGGGAGGTGCTGCAGGAGCTTTCCTGGTCTGGGTTTTCTATTACCATCATTTTAACCGGACCGTGGACCCGGGCCTGAAGCTGGCTTGTTATTCCACCGGACCTGCAATCCGCAGGTACGGCAACAACATGATCAGTGAGGTGATCGGTACATTCGTGCTGATCTTCGTGATCCTCTACATTTCAGAGCCGGTGATGGATATGGGTGACGGACACCAGGTGAAAATGGGCATGGGCACACTGGGGGCACTCCCGGTGGCCCTGCTGGTCACTGCCATCGGTCTCTCCCTGGGGGGGACCACCGGATATGCCATCAATCCGGCCCGGGATCTTGGTCCCCGCGTCATGCACGCCCTCCTGCCCATGAACCACAAAGGGAAAAGCGACTGGGGCTATTCCTGGATCCCCGTAGCGGGACCCGTTGCAGGGGCACTGATCGCTGCAGGATTCTACCTGGTGCACCAGTGGCTGGTGATAACCTGATCACTCATACCGCAACGCAAGTGCCGGATCGGTTCCTGCGATTCGTATGGCATGGTACAGCACCGTAAGGACCGCCACCAGTACCGTGATCAGTGAGGTCAACAGCAGCAAATCAGCTTTCAGTGTGATCCGGAAAGAAAATTCCTGAAGCCACCACCTGGCAATGAACCAGACAGCAGGGAGCGCGATCAGGAGTGAAATGAGGATATACAAAGAAAAGTCCCGGATCATCATCATAACGATCTGGTGTGGCATAGCTCCCATGATCTTCCTGATCCCGATTTCCCGGGTCCTTTTTTCTGCCGTGAATGAAGCGAGTGCGAACAGGCCCAGTGACCCGATGAGCATGGCAATCAGCGTAAATATCTTCAGCAGCGAGGCCATTCTTTCTTCCGAGCGGTACATCTCATCGATCACCCCGTCCACAAAGTCATATTCAAAAGGGTACTGGGGAAGGAGTTCCTGCCAGGTGTTTTCCATGAAACGCAATGCACTTTCCTGGCGGCCGGGAGCTACCCTGACGATCATATGCTGCAGGTTTTCCGCCGCAATGGGAGCCAGGGCCATGGGTTCGATGCTGTTGCCCAGTGGCTGAAAATGAAAATCTTCCATCACACCGACCACCTGGCCGGAAAGTCCCATAAAGCGAAGTCCCATTCCCACGACCTCCTCTTTCCCGATGATTCCGGCCAGGGTCGCATTCACAATGAAGTTTGCCAGGGTGTCATGGAGCATATCGCCGGGATAATCCTCCGAAAATCCGCGTCCGCTACTCATGGTGATCCCCATGGCCTGCGTAAAGTCATAATGCACCCCCGTATATGAAACCAGCAGTGATTGTTCCGGATCCTTGCCCTCCCAGCCGATCCCTGATGAATTGCTTCCGATCCGGTAGGGAGGCTGCATGGATGCTGTAATGCTGACGATATCCGGGCCGCGCAGAAATTCTTTTTTCAACATTTCGTACTCCCGGTTCAGGTTACCCCTCAATTCTATGTGGACCAGGTTCGTTTTGTCGAATCCCAGGTCCGCATTTCTCATGAATTCCAGCTGCCGTGATACAACCAGTGCAGCGGTGATCAGCAGCACCGCCAGGGAGAACTGAAAAACGACCAGGGTTTTCCGCAGGGATCCGCTTCCTTTTGCCGGGTCCGCCTTTTCCCGTATGGCCCTGTCCGGTTTCATACCCGAGAGGTAAATGGCCGGATAACTCCCCGCCAGCAGGGTGGTGACCACAAGTACGGTCAGCACCCCCAGCAAATATTCGAGTGAGAACAGATCGCCGGCCTCAATTTCCTTTCCCGAGATCAGGTTGAACCGGTTAAGGAGCAGCAGGACGATCACGAAGGCCAGTATTACGGAACAAAGAACCTGGATGAAAGATTCAAACAGGTGCTGGCGGACCAGCTGGTTCCTGGAAGCACCGCTGACCTTCCTCAGTCCGATCTCCTTTGCCCGTATGGAGGACCTGGCAGTGCTCAGGTTCATGAAATTGATGCAGGCGATCAACAGCACGAACAGGGCGATTGCCGAGAAGATGTATACATAAAGAATCCCGCCCGGGGAGTGCCCGTACCCGAAATAGGAGTGAAGGTGGATCTGGTGCAGCGGAGCCACCATGAAATCGATGGTATTGCCCTGCTTATAGATCCCGGTCACCCCGGTAATTTTCCGGTTCACCACCGAATCGATGCTTCCTTCCTTCAGTTTTACATAGGTGCTGATGGAATTGGTATTCCAGGAATCGGTGTACCTGCCGCTGGTTTCCAAAAATTGCCACGGAACCAATATGTCGAAATCCAGGATTGTATTATCCGGCATTTTTTCGAGTACTCCGCTGACCGTAAAGGGAGATTCCCCGTTCACGAGGATTGTTTTACCCATGGGGTTTTCACTGCCGAAATATTTTTTTGCCGTTTCCCGTGAGATCACCATGGAACAGGGATCCCGCAATGCTTCCCCGGAATTGCCATACTGAAGGTTAAATCCGAACATCCGGAAGAAGGATGTATCTACAGCGAATATCCGGTTTTCGTAAAATTTATCATCACCCGAGGTGAACAGCATGCCTCCCATCCATGCCATCCTGCATTGCCGGGTTATCTCAGGTATTTCCTCCTTCCAGACGGGACCTGACACATAGGGAGTTACATTCACATGGTAGGGTTCCTGTCCGGAGTAGTACTGGTCCTCCTCCACCCTGTAAATCTGCCTGTAATTCGCATGGAACCTGTCATAGCTCAGTTCATCCGCCACCCAGAGCAGCATCAGCAGCACACATGCCAGGCTGATGGAGAGGCCGATCATGTTGATGAGGGTCATTTTCCTTTCCCTGAAGAGTATGCGGAAAATCTGAATGGTTCTGTGCAGGATCATGATTGCAAAACTTTTAATAAAAGACGGATCATCATCGGCTTCATTACAATTCCAAAAGATTATCTTGGCAAATATTTTACCAATGTTACTGCAAATGAAAAGAGATATTGATCTTTTTGCCCTCATTGAGCATGAACATCAACGCCAGAAAAGGGGGATTGAACTGATCGCCTCGGAGAACTTTGTAAGTGCACAGGTGATGGAGGCCATGGGATCCTGCCTGACCAACAAGTACGCGGAAGGTTATCCCGGTCACCGTTACTACGGCGGGTGCGAAGTGATCGATGAGGTGGAACAACTGGCCATCGACCGTCTCTGTCAGCTTTTTGGCGCAGCGTATGCCAACGTACAACCCCATTCCGGTGCCCAGGCCAACATGGCGGTTTTCCTGACCGCACTGAAGCCGGGGGATACATTCATGGGACTGGATCTTTCGCACGGGGGACACCTTTCCCACGGATCGCCGGTGAACAGTTCGGGAATCCTGTACAATGCGGTATCCTACCAACTGGACGAAGAAACCGGTCTGATCGACTACGACGCCATGGAGGAACTGGCGCTGAAGGAAAAACCCAAATTGATCGTGGCAGGAGCATCGGCCTATTCCAGGGAATGGGATTATCAGCGGATGCGGAGTATCGCTGACCGGATAGGAGCGATCCTGATGGTGGATATGGCCCATCCTGCCGGGCTGATCGCGGCCGGATTGCTGGACAACCCGCTCCCCCATGCGCATGTGGTGACATCCACCACCCACAAAACCCTCAGGGGGCCCCGCGGGGGGATCATCCTGATCGGAGAGGATTACGACAATCCGTGGGGGCTGACGACAAAAAAAGGAGAGGTGCGGAAGATGTCTTCCCTGATCAATTCGGCGGTGTTTCCCGGGATCCAGGGGGGACCGCTGGAGCATATCATTGCCGCCAAGGCGGTATCATTCGGTGAAGCGCTGACCGAAGAATTCAGGGAATACCAGAAACAGGTGAAGAAGAATGCCAGTGTGATGGCAGATGCTTTTATCCAACTTGGTTACAAGGTGGTCAGCGGAGGTACGGATAACCATTCCATGCTGATCGATCTGCGCACCAAGGTGGCGGATATTACGGGCAAGCAGGTGGAGAACATCCTGGTGGAAGCGGACATCACGGTGAATAAGAACATGGTGCCGTTCGATTCGCGGTCCCCCTTCCAGACCAGCGGGATCAGGGTGGGAACCCCGGCCATTACTACCAGGGGGGTGAAGGAGGATCTCATGCCGGCGGTGGTGAAACTCATCGACCGGGTGATCATGAATATCGACAACAGGAATGTGATCGAAAAGGTGCGGCGTGATGTGAACGAGATGATGGCCGACTATCCCATGTTCGCATAATGCATCCATGGAGTGGTATGCCTATATTGCCGTAGTGGTCATCGGTGTGCTGGTGGGGATCATCAATACACTGGCTGCAGGGGGATCCCTGATTTCATTACCACTGCTTATGGCGCTCGGTCTTCCTCCCAACGTGGCCAACGGGACCAACCGTATCGCCATTTTCCTCCAGACTGTGGTGGGAGTGGTTGGCTTTCACAGGGAAAAGGTGATGGATTTCCCCAGGGGGTTCAAGGTGGGGATCCCCGCGGTGATGGGAGCGGTGGCCGGTGCATTCATTGCCGTGAACATGAACGACCGGGCCATGAAGCTGGCCATCGGGGGGATCATGATCCTCATGTTCCTGGTGATCCTGCTCAGGCCCAACCGCTGGCTCCGGAGTCACGAAACCCATCCGCCCGTCCCTTACTGGGTGCAGGTGATCATTTTTTTCCTGGTGGGCGTTTACGGGGGATTCATCCAGGCGGGAGTGGGATTCTTTCTGCTCACCGCGCTGGTCCTGGGTTCCGGCTTTGAACTGGTCAGGGCCAATGCCCTGAAGATCTTTGTCAATCTGCTGTATACCCCGCTTGCGCTGGTGATCTTTTTCCTGCACGGGGACGTGCACCTGTGGATGGGGCTCCTGCTGGCAGTGGGAAGCATGATCGGTGCATGGATCGGAACCAAAATCGCCGTGAGATGGGGAGCGGTATTCATCCGGTATGTGCTCCTGGTGGCCCTGCTTTTCGCGGCCGCCAAGCTGATCTACGATGCGGTCAGGGCACTATGATGTATCTGATCCATCCGTTCTCCCTGAAGGCGGCAGCCTGATCGATCGAAAAACGGCTTTTCCTGGCAGCCTCCACCACCATATCCCAGATGCATTTATCACTGTAGGTGGCATTATTCACACTTGCGGCCACCACTTTTCCTTCCCGGTCCACCTGGATATCGACGGTGACCTCAATCCTGCTTGTTACCTCGCATCCCGATACATCCGGTTTGGGGATGCTGCGGCCGGTCCGTCCCGAGCCCAGTCCGCCGAAAGTGATCCCGCCACCCAGTCCCCCGCCCGTGCCGTAGCGGTCCGCATCAGCCATGCCGCCGGGATCACCCTGGTTCCCGCTGCCTTCGGTCACACCCTGGGACCCGTCCGATTCTCCGACGCCCTGCCTGCCAAAGGCATCTCTTCCCAGGTTATTCAGCCGCTCTGCCTGTTGCTGACGTTCACGCTCGATGCGTTCCTGCTCTTCGCGCCGCGCACGTTCGATGCGTTCCTGTTCCAGGCGCTCCCTTTCGAGTGCCTCCAGCCGTTGTCTTTCCAGCGCCTCCTGCCGTTGCCTTTCCAGTTCTTCGGGGGTGGGACCTGACGGTTCCTTCACCCTGGTTTCTTCCAAATCCTGGGTCTGGTCGGGACGGACCGGCTGGGGCCGGGTCTGTGCACGGATTTCCTCCTGGAATTCCCGGTCCACTTCACCGGACTGTTCCACGGTTTCCCTTGAAACGGGCAGATCCTCGTCTCCTGCCTGCTGCTCATCCCCGCTGGGTTCGTATTCCCCGAAACCGGTCTCATCCGTACCGAAATTGACCAGGATACCTTCTTCTCCGGGTGGGGGGAAAGGGTAGGTCAATCCGGCGAAGATCAGCAGCAGCAAAAGCAGGCAGTGATACACGATGGTTGCTATGAGTCCTCTCTTATTGAGTTTCATGGTCTTCTTGACATGGTCAGCGCGAAGGCTTGGTACCCAGGATCACCCTGTAACGATTCCTCCTGGCAATGTCCAGGACAATGAACACCTCTTCCATGTGCAGGTTCCGGTCCGCGTTCAGCCTGATGGTGGGTGCCTCCCCGTAATTCTCAAGTTTCCTGCGCAGTATGCTTTCCAGCTCACCGAGATGGTACTGCTGGTCATCCACGAAGATCGCTTTCTCACGGTTGATGGAAACCACCAGGACCGGGTTTGCCTGTGTCTGGTTATTGCTTTCAGGCAGATCCACATCCCCGGCGGCAGGAACGATCAGGGTGGAAGTGATCATAAAAAAAATGAGCAGCAGGAAGACGATGTCGGTCATTCCCGCCATATTGAAATTCTTATTGGATTTATGTCTGGACGTGATCGCCATTACAGCTGTGTTAAAACCACGGTATAATTCCTTTCAGCCGCTACATTCATGATCCGTACAGCTTCCCCCACCGAAACCTCCGGTGCCGTGACCACCTTGATGGTAGGATCCGGGGTGCCCTGCAATCTGGCTTCAAGGATTGTGCCAAGCTCTCCCAGGCTTACCGTCCTGCCATCCACGGTGATGCGGCTATTGCTGTGGATGGTGACCGTGGGGATGGTCGGTTCGGCTTCAACCGTTACCTGTCCCCGGCTGGGAAGTAGCATTTTCAGAGCATTTGGGGCAATCAGGGTGGAAGTGAGCATAAAAAAGATAAGCAGGAGAAAGACAATGTCGGTCATCCCCGACATGGCAAAATTATCAAGCACCCTATTTCTGGGTTTCAGTGCCATGCTTGCTATGTTGCCGGTTCATTCAACAGATCAATGAATTCCGAGGCTCCTGCCTCCATGTTGTTGATCACCTTGTCCACCCTGGCGACCAGGGTATTGTATGCAAAGAATGCAATGATACCCACGATGAGCCCTGCCACGGTGGTGATCAGTGCCGTATAGATCCCTGCCGACAGCATGCCCACATTGATGTTGTTACCTGCAGTGGACATCTGGTGAAATGCCTGTACCATCCCGATGACGGTCCCCAGGAATCCGATCATGGGTGCCCCTCCGGATACGGTGGCCAGCGTGGGAAGTCCTCTTTCAAGCTTGTAGATCTCCAGCCTTCCCACGTTCTCAATGGCTGCATTCACATCATTCAGTGGACGGCCTATCCTGCTGATCCCTTTTTCGATCATGCTGGCTACGGGATTGTCGGTGGACTGACAGAGTGCACGGGCCGAATCCACCTTCCCGTCCATGATGTAGTCCTTGATCCTGTTCATGAAGTTCTGGTCCACCCTGGATGCCTTCTTGATGGCAAACCAGCGTTCAAAGAAAATGTATACCGCGATCAGGCTCAACAGCACAATGGGGATCATTACCCATCCTCCCTTGATGGCCAGATCGATGAACGATTCTGTGGATGTGCCCTGTATGTTACTGGTATCGAGACTTGTGACCTGTAGAAAAATCAATGGTTCCATGAATGCTGATTTTGGGTCGAATATATTAAAAATAACGGGAGAAGCCCCGGTTAAGTATACTCCGTTATTAAAGATTCAGGACTTTTATCAACACCGGGTTTCAGTGGTGTATGAACTGGGCCTGAAGGAAATATACCCCTGCACCGGCCAGGTAGCCGAGCAGCGCGAGCAGGGAGATCTTTTTCATGTACCAGATAAAGTCGATCTTTTCCATTCCCATTGCGGCCACCCCGGCAGCAGATCCGATGATCAGGATGCTTCCGCCCGTTCCCGCGCAGTAGGCCAGGAATTCCCAGAAAAGGCCGTCCTGCACAAAATAGCCCATGTATTCCTGCATCGCCGGATCCGCAATGGCACTGAGGCTGGCCGGATCCACGATGGGATACATCCCCATGGCTCCCGCCACAAGGGGTACATTGTCCACAACGGCCGACAGCATACCGATGGCCAGGTCGATCAGGTAAATATTCCCCAGGTTTTCGTCCAGCCAGCTGGCCAGTACTGTCAGCTGTCCCGCACTCTGAAGGGCAGCCACAGCCGAGAGTATTCCCAGGAAAAAGAAGATGGTGGGAAACTCGACCCTCCGCAGGATGTTCACAACCTTGAGTTTGTTCCGGATCTCCACAGATTTTTTATAATGCATGAGTTCGGTCACCAGCCAGATCACCGAGAGGGAAAGCAGCATTCCCTGGTAGGGAGGCAGGTGGGTAATGGTTTTGAAGACAGGAACAAAAAGGAGTCCGGATACCCCGAGTATCAGCATCAGCTTTCTTTCAAACGCTGTGGTGTAAACCGGTTCATCCTCCCGCACCACAGGTCTTGTCACGTTCCCTTTGTGCACACATGTGCAAAACACAAGCGGGATGATCATGGTGACCAGACTGGGGAGGATCACCCTGGCAATGATACTGAGTGTGGTTACCTGTCCCCCGATCCACAGCATGATGGTGGTCACGTCCCCGATGGGAGACCATGCACCGCCTGCATTGGCTGCCAGTACGATCATGCTGGCAAAGAACCAGCGGGTCTCTTTCTCGGAAACCAGTTTGCGGAGAAGCGCCACCATCACGATGGTGGTGGTGAGGTTGTCCAGGACGGCGGACATAAAAAAGGTAAGTATGCTGAGGATCCAAAGAAGCTTGATCTTTTTTGTGGTTCGAATGCGGTCGGTGATCACCTTGAAGCCGTCGTGCTGATCCGTGATCTCCACAATGGTCATCGCACCGAGCAGGAAGAAAAGGATCTCGGAGATATCACCCAGGTGATGGATAATCTCATGGTTCACGATGAAGTGTCGCATCTCATCGATCCCGGAGGCTCCGGGATCCATATGTTCCTTTTCCACAAATGTGTTCCATGACTCGCTCAGGCCTGCGGTGAAAATGTCGAACGCACCAAAAATATAAAGGACCCAGAGCAGGGTCCCGATCATCAGCGCCGGGATCGCTTTATCCACATGCAGGGGATGCTCCAGGGCAATGGCCAGATACCCGAGAAGAAAGACAACGACCATCAAAATGAACATAACCAGCGGGTTTTTTCAGAGTGAGCCCAAAGATATAAAAGTTTTACTCATCCGTTTCGGGCGGGAGGGAATTTTTATTCTTCTTTTTCCTGTTGATAAGTCCCCCCATGAAACGCTTGATCAGCTCCCTGAAGTTATTGAATTCCTCCCTGTAGGAGATCCCCACACCCTGCTTGTAAGGGGCGGTTTCAAACAACAATTCATCCCTGGCCCTGTTGAATGCGGTGATGCTTATGTTGTCTGTAACCAGGAATTCCACATCAAAGTCCCCCACGATATACGGATTGTTCGAAGCCCCGCTGGAAGGATTGGTTTCCTGTCCCCCCACATCCACATTTCCGCTGATGATGATCCGGTCATTCAGCAGCTGTGTTGACAGGGCCACTTCAACCTCATCACTGCTGATCTGGTCACCCGGCCGGTAATTGACACCGATATCAAAATCATCACTGATCTGGGAAAGCCAGTTGCTCAGCTGGTTGGAAAGCAATTCACTGGCAGTGACGCCTGCAATGGAGGAGTTCATGGTCCCCACATTCACCACACCCATCCCGGTCACGCTGTAGAAATTATTGATCACCAGCAGGGAAAGGAATTGTTTCATCCGCTCTTCTTCGGTACTGGTGCTGTTTATCAGAAGATTACGTGTCTCGGGATCGGCCGTGGGCATTTCAATACCGGTGCCGATCCTCGGGGAATTCAGCTCGCCCTGCAGGGTGAGATGGCATTCCACGGGGATGCGCTTCTTCAGCTTTTCCCTCATCTGGGATTGACCTCCGGGGTATAGATTATAGGGAGCCGCCCTTGTTGTATAGATGGCATTCAGATCAACGGTGGCGTTGGTCGGGGAGCCGTTGAAATTGATCCTGCCGCCGGGTTCGATCTGAAACCGTTTATTGATGACATTCTGCAGTGTGAAGAGATATTCACCTGTCTGGAGCACCACATCCCCGAATATGCTGAAACCATCGTCCGGATCCAGTTCTATGCGCAGATCGCCCCGTCCGGAGGTCTCTATGATGTCGCCCACCCTGGGATCAAATATGAGTTGCACCACAGCATCAGGGGTGATGCTGATCTCCATCTCCATGGACATCCCCCCTGTTTTTTTCTGCGGACCGGCATCAGCATGCAATTCCATATCCCGGTCGCTGATGAAAGTAATGAAATCGGTGCGCTGAACCTCGCTGGCCGTATAAAGCGGCAGGTAAATGGCAGTGTTCCTGCCGGTCCTGGCGTCGACCCTGAGACTGAGCTCCTCGGGCGGACCCGATATGACGACATTGCCTGTGGCGAATACACGGCCATAATAGGTTTCGTTATCCTCGGCGGTGGTGTTCAGCGCCATCAGGTTGGTGGCCTCAATTTTCAGATTGATAAACAAGTCCTTCAGATAGTTGTTTGAGATGGAGCCATCGATGCGGGCGCTGTTTCCCGTCGCATCCGATAAAAGAAAATCTTCCAGGTAGATATTGTTGTGATAGATCCGCAACTGGTCACTGAACCGGTATCGTGTGCCCAGCATGGAAATTGTGGTTTCTCCTTCATTGAATCGAACGGTGCCGTTCAGTTCAGGTTCTCTGATTGAACCGTCCAGGGTCAGTTTCACATTCGCTTGACCGGAAAGGTCGCTGAATAATCCCTTCACGTAGGGATCCACGGATCTCAGGTCGAATTCATTCAGCTGGATATCAAAATCAAGCAATCCTCCTGCAGGGGTATAGTCCCCGTGCACCTCCATTCCCCGGGAGTCCGGTCCCTGCGACAGCAAATCCAGCACGATCGTCCCCCTGGATTCATTCCATAATGCATCCAGGAAAGTGGGACCCATTTTTTGTCCGTTGAACCAGAGGGTGTCCACTGTCAGATCGGTAGTGATGTGGGGAAATTGATCTACCTTCCTGTAATTAAAATTCCCGGTGATGTTTCCCAGTAGTTTGAGATTCATACCACTCATGGGAGCCAGCCTGGCCAGGTTCAAATTCCTGATATCCAGGTTGAATTGATCTTCCGTTTCTGATGAAATGGCCCCATCCGCCAGGAAATATTCATTCCTGCTCTCAATGATGAGACTGTCCACCTGCAGATAGGATTTTTTCAACTGGATGCTGGATCCATGGATTTTCCATTCTTCATTATCCACATAAAATGTGGATGGTTGCACACCCAGCTTAAAATTCCGTCCCTCCAGGGTGTCATTTTCAAACGAACCAAACAGGTTGATGTTCCCGCGGTACACGGGGTCAAGCCGGTTATCCCAGGTGACGTTCAATTTTGCAGTGTCCCCGGAGGCTTTCAGGTAGAATTGCTGGTCCACCAGGGACAATTCCTCCCCGAAGGTCATGCTGTCTGATTGGAACCTGGCTGTAAAGACGTCCCGGTCAATTCCGGTAAACAGGTCCACATTGTGCCATGTGTTCCCTGCGATCCGCAGCAGGGGCATATAACCCGTGGTGGTGAATTCACTGCGTGACGGGTCGTATCTTCCATAGATCATAGAACGGTCACCGATCCCCAGGACCGGGAAGAAAAAATCGAGCAGCGGACCCACCCGCTTGAAGTCCAGGCGGTAGACGAACCGGTTCAGGGAGTCCGGTCGGGGCGGATGCCCGGGGATCACATCCACGAACCTGTCTGCCATGTTCCGGAAAGAAGCGGGCAGCTCGGTCATCCGGTACCTGCCAGTGATATCTGAATCGAATAGTTCCGATCTTACCTGGAGCAGGGAGGTATCCGGGGTATTTTTTGCAAGAACCGTCAGATCATACAGCTGCAGCTGTGCATCCGTTTTTTCAAACAGGCTGTTGACCAGCCTGATCTCACCATTCATTTCGTCCAGTGTCCTTCCCGAAAGATCCGTCTCTATCAGAAAGGAAGCGAAATAATTGGGATCCTCCTGGGGGAGGTTCAGGTAAAAGGGCCTTGCCCTGGCCACGTCCGCCGTAAAATTATAGACGGGCACTTCTCCCGAAAAATCCATTTTCCCGAGAAAATCCAGCCTGATATTCGGATCGCTGATACTGAGCAGTCCGTCAAACGTATTATTTGTAAATGCACCGTCAACCGTGATGTTGCTGTACGCATAATCATAAAACTCCAGGGTGTCGATGACCCCGTCCAAATTCGCCCGGATCTCTTTCCCGTTCAGGGTGCCGTCCGCATAGATATCCATGTCCAGGCCGGCCAGGTATTCCTCCTGTCCCAGGAAAGTACCCAGCCTGAAATTATTTGTCCGGAGACGGCCGTTGAAAGAGAGACCCCGGAGGCTGTCAGGCCTGAAGGACAGGTCCATAACCATATTCCCCAGGTCGGATACCAGCAGTCCGTTTGCCACAAAATGATCCGGATAGCCGGTGAACCGTCCCCTGTAGACCAGGTTCCCCAGCTTGGTAAGGGGAGTCGGTTCGGTCAAATTTGCAGCTTCCTGCGCCACCCGGAGACTGGCCAGGGCATCGAATGATGTGTTGAGCTGCCTGAAATTGAAATCAATGAAGGTGTGCTCGAAATCCGGCAGTCCGATCATGATAAAATCGAAGGCGAGGGAACTCCTGTCATCGAATGTGACAAACAAATCCTCACCGCGCAGATCGCTCAATGTCCCGCTCAATGACCCGTCAATGGTGACCCGGTCCAGCACGCCCCCTACTCCTTGAATGAAGCTGGTGACATCATCCATGGCGAGAATGGAATGACGGGCAGTCAGCTTGAGTTTCACTTCATTTGCAAAGTCCCTGAAGACGCCGTAATTGTCAAAGTTGAGCGAGAGTTCGGGGATCCTGAGTCGTGAACCTTCGGTATCAATGCTCAGCTCATTGAACTGCAGATGTTTTTTGCCCAGTTCCAGATGCGAGGAGAGCCAGCCGATTTCGAACCCGGATTTTTCAATGCCCGAAAGATCGGCAATGTGCATCCGGATCGTATCCCTGTAAATCTCCAGGTCTTTTACGCGAATCGCGAGGTTGCCCAGGTCGAGGTCCGCAAAATCGACCCCCTGCTTGACGGAGGCGGGATCATCCCTGGTGGACAGAGAAAATCTTCCGTTGATCAGCTCGATGCCTGCGATCGTCAGGCGATTTTTCTTTTCAGGCGGCACATGTGGTTTTGATAACCGGTCGGTGATGAATTTCAGGTTGATCATGCCATCGGGACCGATCACGAAATTCACATATGCATCTTCGAAGGTAGCCCTTCTGATCTCCACCTGGTTCCTGTCCGGTCGAAACCGTTTGATCCTGAATTTGGTAAGTCCCGAAAACAGCAATGTATCGCCGTGCTGGTCCTCGATATAGAGATCCGTGACCTGGATCCGTTTGAAAAATGTATAACTGACCGAGGAAAGGGAAATGGTGGTTTCCAGTTCTTCGGCGAGCTGCCCTGCCAGATATTTGCTCAATGCAGTCTGTACCTGCCTGTTCTGCAGGAAAAGCAGGCTCAACGCCGGTATGGTGAACAATACCAGGACGACTACCAGTCCTATTTTCGCTATCTTTTTAATACTTTTGCTTTTTCTGCCTTCTGAAGGTAACAAAAATATAAAAAGTATTATGAAGGCTACTCATATTCTGGGAATTGAATCTTCCTGTGATGATACTGCCGCGGCCGTGGTGCGAGACAGGCTCCTGCTCTCGAATATCATTGCGGGTCAGGAGGTCCACAGGCAGTATGGAGGGGTGGTTCCCGAACTGGCATCCCGCGCCCATCAGCAGCATATCGTTCCGGTGGTGGACAGGGCACTGAAGGAAGCGGGGATCGGACGCGGAGATATTGATGCGGTGGCATTTACGCGGGGACCGGGCCTGCTGGGATCCTTGCTGGTGGGAACCTCTTTTGCCAAAGGTTTCTCAGCCGCTCTCGGTATTCCCCTGATCGAGGTGAACCACTTACAGGCACATATTCTGGCCCATTTTATTCTCAGGGAAGGAGAACGGGAACATTCACCCGCATTTCCCTTCATCTGTCTGCTCGTATCCGGCGGCCACACACAGCTGGTGCTCGTGAAAGATTACCTTCGGATGGAGATCATGGGACAAACCATTGATGATGCAGCAGGAGAGGCTTTTGATAAATGTGCCAAGCTGCTTGATCTGCCTTATCCGGGAGGACCGCACCTGGACCGGCTGGCTTCAGCTGGTGATCCGCTGAAGTTCAAATTCAGCAGGCCCCGGCTTGAAGGATTTGATTATTCTTTCAGCGGATTGAAGACTTCCTTTCTCTATTTCATCAGGGACCGGTCCAGTGAGAATCCCGCCTTTATCGGTGAAAACCGGGCCGATCTGGCGGCTTCCCTGCAGAAAACCATCATTGATATCCTCCTGAATAAACTCCGCAGGGCGGCGCAGAAAACGGGGATCCGGCAGATTGCACTGGCCGGGGGGGTGTCGGCCAATTCAGGATTGCGCGAGGCTTTACGGAATGAGGCCAACAGGCACCGATGGGAGGTGTTCATCCCTGACATGACCTATACCACGGACAATGCTGCGATGATCGCCATCAACGGATATTACAGCTACCTGGAGGAAAGGTTTGCACCGGACGACATCTCACCCATGGCAAGGATGTACTTTTAGACGGGTATGGCCTTTTTTGCAATAAAAAATTATTATATTGGTTTGAAATTTTGCAGAGGGAATGGATAAGTTAGAGTTTCAACCCACGCAGAAAACACCCTATGTTTTGCTGGATCCTTCCGGCAAAATTAAATTCAAGGGCAGATCCATTCCCGAGGATGTTTCCCTGTTTTATGATGATATACTCGACTGGGTCATTGCCTATGCTTCCGCCCCTCCCGCAAGCACGGAAGTGGACATCGAGATGGAGTACCTGAACAGTGGAACTTCAAAATACATGCTGCGCCTTTTGAAGAAGCTCAAGGAAGTGGATAATGACGGATACAATCTGAAGATCAACTGGGTGTATGAAGAAGGCGATGACGATATCCTGGAGCGGGGAGAGTATTATGCTTCGATCCTCGATCTGGATATTAATTTCATCGAGATCGAATAATCAGTCCTCCCGCATCAGCGAAGCCGCCACTGTCTGCCAGTATTCCAGGTGAAAATCATAGGAAACCGTTCCTCGGATGGATTTCTCAAAACTGACCGAATCGCCGGCTGAATCCAGGTGAAGCAGAGAGGGATCAAACAGGCCGGGTTTTTCAGGGTGAAACTGGACCCCGAACACGCGGGGATATTTCGTGTGTTCAATGGCCTCGATCACTTGTCCGTCCACCGACAGTGCGGCAATTCTCCAGCCGGTCCCCAGGGTTTCAATAGCCTGGTGGTGACTGCTGAGGACCCTGGGATCCTCTTTGCCGTCCAGGGTGCCAGGATCAAGGAATGTTCCCCGCTTGATCCTGATGGGATGGAAATGATAGGAGGTGGGTTCACCGCAACCGTAGTTGAGAAGGCCTTTATAATTGCTGTGTACCTGGTGGGGAGGAAGCGACAGGACCTCCTCCGCAGTCCAGATTCCATAGATCTCCGATGGAATATCCTGAACCAGTGTGCCCCCTGTAGCCACATTCATGGTTTGCATGCCCAGGCATATTCCGCTTACAAGATAGGTGCTTCGCGACTCGAGCAGGGGTTGGCGGTCCGGTTCCCGATCATTTCCCAGCAGGTGGTACAGGAAGGACACTTCAAAATAGTGCCTGAAGGGATCGGTGACCCTGGTAAGCAGATGCAACGGCTCACCATATAAAACAGGAGGGATGTCCGGTCCCCCGAAAAATAGCGCTCCCCGGGATATGGCAAACAGCTCTTCGAACTGGTCACTGCACGAGTTGGTCACTGAAATGTGGTAAGGATCCAGCTTCCCTTTCACTTCTTTCAGGCTCACGTAC
>DSEO01000338.1 GCA_011056635.1 Bacteroides sp. | reverse complement strand
CTTTTCTCAGTTCATCAGGTTCCAGTACGACCGCATCCTTGCCGAGGCTGAGAACCAGTGACTTGAATTCATAGGTGGGATGCACCCTGAAACTGAAGATCACCTGCTCCTCATTTTCCCACAGGATATTCTGCGAATCATGCCAGGGTTGTGTGATCAGGTACTGAGCCTGGGTTTTCTGGACGGCCAGCCGGATCTGTGACGGTTCGCCGGGGGGTGCGATGATCCCGATCGCATATCTGAAATAGGAGGTCGCATCGAATCCCCCATCCCTGTATGCAGTTCCGGGTGATTCCTGGAGGTCCCTGATCCGGTCCAGGGCATAGGTGCGGACCTGGTCCCTGAATTCATTCAGCCCCACCAGGTACCACCTGAATCCGTATTCCCTGAGCATATAGGGATGCACTTCGTTGAAATAGGGTTTATCCTCGTAAAAGGGCAGGTAATACAGTCTCAGTACCTTTTTGTCCTCAATGGCCCTGATAATGGGTTCCAGGTACTGTGTTCCCCTGATCACCGGTGCTTTTCTGAAGCTGATGAATCCGCGGTCCCCGTATTTTTCGCAGAACCGCGCGATCATTGATTGGATTTCCAGGTTGTCTTTGCTGTATGCCATGCAACGATGCTTTTCAGTATGCAGCAAAATTAAGAAAACATCCGTATCTCAAATGATCCCGGATTCTTTTCACTTTTCTGGGATTTTATTTAACTTGACTAACCAAAGTAAGGAAATCAACCACTGAATCATCCGATCTGGCCGGAGAGCATTGATCTCAATGGCTACCGGAGCATCTAGGCAGCTGAGAATGGCACCCACGGCAAGCGGCATAACAAGGTCAGGACCGGATCCTCGGGCGGAAGGGAAAGCCCACTGTATCCTGAAAATCAGGAACAGGGCCGGCAGCCGCCTGAACCTGGTGCTTCACGGTGCGGATGTGCATGTGGTCCGGGCCATGACCATCCGGCGGTTCAAAAGGTTAAAATTGCTCAAAGGGACCTATGTGGTGGAGGCCTGGCTTTCGGATGGCCGGATCGTGATCGATTCTGTCAACATTCCCCACATCAGTATTGAAAAAATCACCTCCCGGAAAGATGTGTCCATCCGGGGGCGGAAAATCGTGGCAGATTTCGTCAAGGATCACGCGCGACTTGAGATCCATCGGGAGCCCACCGCAGGAGACATCGTGCAGAATATCTAATAATTCAGATTTGAAGCCAGCAGGCTTTCAGCCCGGGCGACCGTGATCCCTTTTCTCCTGGCATAATCGTTCACCTGGTCTTTCCCCAATTTTCCCACAAAAAAGTAACTGGAGGAAGGATGGGCAAAGATCAGGCCGCTTACCGATGCTGCAGGCACCATGGAAAAGTTTTCCGTGAGACTGATCCCGTGGTGCCGGGCTCCCAGCAGTGAAAAGAGCACCTGCTTTTCGGAATGATCCGGACAGGCAGGATATCCGTGGGCCGGTCTGATCCCTGTATATTTTTCCCTGAAAAGATCCTCCAGCTCCAGCGATTCATCCGCCGCATAGCCCCAGTACTCCTTCCTGATCTTCAGATGGAGCAGCTCAGTGAATGCTTCGGCCAGCCGGTCGGCCAGTGCCTTGAGCATGATGGCACTGTAATCGTCATGGACGGCTTCGAATTGTTTCAGTTTTTCTTCGATCCCGATGGCTGATGTCACGGCGAATGCCCCCAGATAATCGGTGATACCCGAATCCAGGGGAGCAATGAAATCGGCAAGGCAGAGGTTGGGCAATCCGTCCGCTTTCTCCGTCTGGTTCCTCAAATTGGAAAAGGTTGCGATGGGATCACTCCCCGGCTTGTCGCCGTAAACCAGAATATCGTCTCCGGAGGAGTTGGCCGGGAATATACCAAAAACAGCATTGGCTTTCATCCATTTTTCCTCGATGATCAGATCCAGCATCTCCTGTGCATCTTCGTAAAGCTTTCTGGCCTCTTTCCCGTAGCGGGGATTTTCGAAAATTTCGGGAAATTTTCCCCTCAGTTCCCATATCACAAAGAAAAACACCCAGTTGATATAGTCCCGTATCTCCTGCAGGGGATAGTCGAGGATGATTTGGATCCCGGTCTGGGCGGGTTTTCGTATCGCATCCGGGCTCCAGTCGATTTTCAGCCTGTTCTTTCTGGCTTCCCCGAGTTTCAGGTACCTGATATCGCGGCCCGCTTCCGCATATTTGTTCCTGAGTTCCGCGTATTCTTTTCTGATGCCGGCTGCAAATTCATCCCTGAGCGTACCCGAAATCAGATTGCTCACCACACCCACGCTCCTGGAGGCATCTTTCACATGGATCACTGGTTGACTGTAGCCGGGTTCTATTTTCACGGCTGTGTGGATCCTGGATGTGGTGGCACCTCCGATCAGGAGTGGCTGTTTCATGCGGCGGCGCTCCATTTCCCTGGCCACATGGATCATCTCCTCGAGAGAGGGAGTGATAAGCCCTGATAGGCCCACGATGTCCACATGGTTGTTTTCCGCTTCCTCCAGGATCTTTTCGGTGGGCACCATAACACCCAGGTCGATCACTTCGTAATTGTTGCAGCCCAAAACCACTCCCACGATATTCTTGCCGATATCGTGCACATCTCCTTTCACTGTAGCCAGCAGCACTTTCCCGGCCATGCGGCGCTCTTCCCCGGAGCCATCTGCCTTTTCCGCCTCGATGAAGGGCAGAAGCACGGCCACCGCACGCTTCATCACCCTGGCACTCTTCACCACCTGAGGAAGGAACATTTTCCCATCACCGAACAGGTCCCCCACCACATTCATTCCCTCCATCATCGGGCCTTCGATGACTTTGAGCCCCAGCCCGTATTTTTTATGCGCCTCCAGGGTATCTTCTTCAATGTGCGTGGTGATTCCCTTGATCAGGGCATGCTTCAGGCGTTCCTCCACGGTTCCGTCCCTCCACAGGTCCCTGACTTTCTCTGTCTTTTCCGCCTGTTCAACGTTTGCTGCGTAATCCAGCATTCTTTCCGTGGCATCCGGTCGCCGGTTGAGCACGAGGTCCTCCGTCAGCTCAAGCAGTTCGGGAGGGATCTCATCATAAACCTGCAGCAGGCCGGGATTGACAATTCCCATATCCAGACCTGCTTTGATGGCATGGTACAGAAAGACCGAATGTATGGCTTCCCGCACCATGTCGTTCCCGCGAAATGAAAAAGAGAGATTGCTGATTCCCCCGCTCACCTTTGCATGGGTCAGGTGTTCCTTGATCCACCTGGTTGCATGGACGAAATCAACCGCAAAGTTTTGATGTTCCTCCATACCCGTGCCGATGGTCAGCACATTGGGATCAAAAATGATCTCTTCGGGCGGGAAATGCAACTTTCCGGTGAGAAGCCGGTAGGCACGCTCACATATTTCGGTGCGGCGCTGGAAGGAATCGGCCTGTCCCTGCTCATCAAATGCCATTACGATCACAGCCGCTCCGTAGCTTCTGATCCTGGAGGCCTGTTCCAGAAATTTTTCTTCTCCCTCCTTCAGGCTGATGGAATTAACGATCGCCTTGCCCTGGATACATTTCAGGCCCTCCTCGATCACCTGGAATTTGGATGAATCGATCATGAGGGGGACCCTGGCAATTTCCGGTTCAGCCACCAGCAATTTCAGGAAGGT
This sequence comes from Bacteroides sp., assembly GCA_011056635.1. GTDB lineage: Bacteria > Bacteroidota > Bacteroidia > Bacteroidales. The sequence goes on along the minus strand of DSEO01000338.1, from coordinate 16,872 downwards.
GACCATTTCGTGCACTGCGTCCAGCATGGCATCGTCCATGTTGATGTCCAGGATCTGCGCCCCATCTTCCACCTGTTGCCGCGCAATTTCCAGGGCTTCGTCATATTTTTGCTCCCGGATCAGCCGGGCAAATTTTTTACTGCCGGCCACATTGCATCGTTCCCCGATATTGATAAAATTGGATCCCTCGTAGGCAGTAAGCGGTTCCAGGCCGCTCAGCTTCAGTCCCGGCTTTTTTTCCGCCGGCTTCCTGGCCCGGGCGCTGTCGGCCAGGACGGCAAATTCCCGGATGTGTTCCGGGGTGGTTCCGCAACAGCCCCCCACGATATTGACGAATCCTTCATCGAGGAAGTCTTTGATCTGAATGGACATCTGTTCCGGGGTTTCGTCGTATTCCCCGAACTGATTGGGGAGTCCGGCATTGGGGTGGACCGAGACAAAGTGATGGGATTTTCGGGCCATATCTTCCAGGTAAGGCCTTATCTCTTTGGCGCCCAGGGAGCAATTCAGACCGATGGAGAGCAATTGCACGTGATCCAGGGAATACATAAAGGCCTCCAGGGTCTGTCCCGACAGTGTCCGACCGCTGGCATCCGTGATGGTTCCGGAAACCATTACCGGGAGCTTCTTCCCGGATTCCGACAGAACCTCCTCGATGCCCATAAGTGCCGCCTTCGCATTCAGGGTATCAAACACTGTCTCCACCAGCAGCAGGTCCACACCGCCCTCTATCAGTCCCCGTACCTGCTCCTTATAGGATTCTTTCATCCCGTCGAAAGTGACGGCCCGGAATCCGGGATCATTCACGTCGGGTGACAGGGAAGCGGTCTTGTTGGTGGGTCCCAGTGAGCCGGCCACAAACCTGAGTTTTTCCGGGTTGAGCCCGGTGAATTTGCCGGCAGCTTCCGCGGCGATTCTGGCCGATTCGAAATTCAGTTCATGGACCAGGGATTCGGTTCCGTAATCGGACTGTGAAATGGAGGTGGCGTTGAACGTATTGGTTTCGATGATATCCGCACCTGCCTCCAGGTAAGATTCATGGATCTCCCTGATGATATCCGGCCGGGTGAGGGAGAGCAGGTCATTGTTCCCTTTCAGGTTATGCGGATGTGACCTGAATCTTTCTCCGCGGAAATCCGATTCCGACAGGTCATACCCCTGGATCATGGTGCCCATGGCCCCGTCCAGGACCAGGACCCGCTCTTCAAGCAGTGCGGCGATTTCTTTTCTTGAATTCATCTGCATGTATAATTCCCGGGAATATACTATTTTCTTTTATTTGAGAGGCATGATGCCGCTTCCAGAAATGGGTGATGATCGCAGTAAGAGGCTGCACTTCGATCAGGAATCCGTCGTGCCCGTAGGATGAATCCATCTCAACATATTCACCCTGTGAAACATGCGCCAGCAGTTTTTGTTCATGAACAGGGAAGAGATAGTCGGACGAGATCCCGATGGCAAGCACCCGGGCATGGATCCGGCCGATGGCATCGCCGAGTGTGCCGCGGTTCCGGATCACATTGTGTGTGTCCATGATCCGGGTCAGGGCATGGTAACTGTAGGCATCGAACCGTTTCACGAGCTTGTCCCCCTGGTAATTCTGGTAGGAGGATGCCCGAAGGTCCCTGGTCCTTGTTTCATTCGTCTCCTGCTGGGTTTTCCCGTAAGTGTGCTCATTGCGGTAGCTCAGCAGGGCGACGGCCCTGGCGGCTTTCAGTCCCTGTATGCCTCCGTAGGGACGCTCCTCCGCATAGGTCGGATCCGCTTCAATGGCCAGGCGCTGGGACTGGTTGAATGCGGTAGCCCATGGAGAGATCTTCACGGAGGAGGCGATGAAGACCAGGTGCCGGATCAAATCGGGGTACATGATGCTGTATTCAAGGGCCTGAAAGCCCCCGATGGATCCACCAACGATTGTATGGATCTGTTTGATTCCCAAGCTTTTCCTGAGTAACTCATGGGCATTGACCAGGTCCCTGACGGTCACTTCGGGGAAGGAACGGAACCAGGGCAGTCCGGTGGAAGGATTGGTGGAGAGGGGGCCGGTAGAGCCATAGCAGGAACCGATGATATTGGCACAGACGATAAAGTGTTTCTCCGGGTCCATCAGTTTCCCTTCTCCCACCATACCCGGCCACCACTCCGCCACGTCGGAATTTGCAGTCAGTGCGTGACAGACCCATATCACATTGTCGGCTTGCTCGTTCAGGCTCCCGTAAGTGTGATAGGCTATGTGGAGGGAGGGGAGCGTTCCCCCCAGTTCCAGATCGAATGGATCCGTATGCCTGAAGATCTGTGGTTTCATGATACCCTGGTTTTTTGATGGAACGATGAATCGTTTTTCTGCTTATCCGCGGAAATAACTGACGGTGAGAATCGTTTTCGGGTACGATTTTCCAGCTTCTCGAACGCCTGTTGAAAATCTGCAATGATGTCATCGATATGTTCCAGTCCGACCGAAACCCTGAGCAGGGAAGGGGTAATCCCCGCGGCCAGCTGATCTGCATCGGACAGTTGCTGGTGGGTGGTGACAGAGGGCTGGATTATGAGCGTTCTCACATCCCCCACATTGGCCAGGTGGCTGACCAGTTCCAGGTGATCCACCAGGCGGGCACCCTGTTGCCTGTCTCCCCTTAACGTGAAGGACAGCACACCCCCGGCACCTTTGGGCAGGTATTTTTGTGCGTTTGCGTGGTGGGGACTGCTTTTCAATCCCGGATAACTGACCTGCCTGACCTTCGGATGTGATTCCAGCCACCCGGCCAGTGCCAGGGTGTTCTGTACGTGCCGTTCCATCCTCAGGGAAAGGGTTTCGAGTCCCTGGAGAAACAGGAACGAATTGAAAGGACTCTGGCTGGGGCCCAGGTCACGGAGGCCCTCCACCCGGGCTTTGGTGATAAAGGCAATGTTACCGAAAGGACTGCCGCTGCCAAAGGTTTCCCAGAAATTCAGTCCGTGGTATCCTTCCGAAGGTTCTGTAAACAGGGGAAATTTACCGTTCGCCCAGTTGAAGTTGCCGCCGTCCACGATCACGCCCCCGATGGATGTGCCATGGCCGCCAATCCATTTGGTGGCCGATTCGACCACGATGTTTGCACCGTGTTCAATGGGTTTGCACAGGTAACCGGCCGCCCCAAAGGTATTGTCGACCACCAGCGGTATCCCGTACCGCCTGCAGAGCGAATCGAATGCTTCAAAGTCGGGAATTTGAAATCCGGGATTTCCGATGGTTTCCAGGAAGATGGCCCGGGTCCTTTCATCGATCAGCTTTTCAAAATCCCCGGGTGTCAGCGAATCGGCAAACCTTGCTTCCCAGCCGTGTCCCCTGAAGGTGACCCTGAACTGGTTGTGGGTTCCGCCGTACAGAAAAGGACTGCTGACGATATTGTCACCCTGCTGCAGGAGGGTATTGAAGACCAGAAACTGGGCCGCATGTCCCGAAGCTACGGCAAGTGCAGCCACTCCTCCTTCCAGGGCTGCGATGCGTTGTTCGAAAACCTCACTGGTCGGGTTCATGATCCTGGAATAGATGTTCCCGAACTTTTTCAGCGCGAACAGGTCCGCCCCGTGCCGGGAGTTATTGAATATGTACGAGGTGGTCTGATAGATGGGGACAGCCCTCGAATTGGTGACCGGATCGGGAGTGTGTCCGGCATGTATCTGTAACGTTTCAAAATGCTTGTGTTTCGTATCCATGACACTGTTGAATTTCGGCCCGGAAATGATGTGCTTCATGATCAAACGGCTTCAATGATTGGTTGATCCTGAAGGCAGCCTGCGGGCCCGTTAAAAAAAATGATTGAAAATCAGTCAGCGATGGCTGACAGGCGGGTGGTTACCGGAACTCCGGCATGTCCATGGACATAGGCATCGCTGGCATGATGATTCTTCCTGCGATAGCGGGATTCAGAAAGTTGTCCCTTTTGTGAGTGGTGATCCTGTCCATGTGGTTTTTGTTTGCATACCGCGCCCATAATTTTGCGGAATGCTGTGGGGTCAAATATATGCTATAAAACAGTTTTATGCAAATCCAAACCAGTCCGGTCCAGCCGGATTATCTGGAAATGCAATTATAAATAACAGATAATGATACTGTTACGTAATATTTAATTTAGACGGTGCAACAGAAATTCTCTCATTCGCCGCCCTTCATCAGCTGATGATGATTAAAAACTGAAGGTGAGTCCCACCCCGAACAGTTCCTTGAACTGCACCCTCGACTCCGTAACTCCTTCCGTTTCAGTGTCGAATTGAATGTCCTTGTCGAAGATAAGCTGGGTCATCAGCTTGGCAGAGAGGAAATCATTTACAATGAAGTTCAGCAGCAGGTCCCAGTTTACATCGATGTCCTGGGGCCTGTCCAGGTAATTGCTGAACAGGTCCACTCTGGTATCCAGCAACACATTCTTCAGGATCTCGTTCTGGTAGGAGAGCCTGAGGAAACCCCCGAACTCCCCCCTGACAGTCTGATCGGGATCAAGTCCGTATGTTCCGAGCGCGGAAAGCTCTTCGTCCAGCACAAAGGTAACTTTGCCCGCCAGGGGTGCCATCAGCACGGAAAGATGTTCACCAGGCCTGTAATCCATCCCCACGGAGAGGTTCAGGTAACCGGGTGCGAGCCAGTTTGAGATCTTGGTGCGATCCTCTTCACCGGGATTGTCATAACCCGGTGCGAACTGGGTTCTGAATCCCAGCAGGGCAGTGTAGAGCCAGTTCTCCGAAGCCCTGTGGCCAAATTTTGAGGAGAGGTCGAGCCGGTCGTCACTTTTCCTCGTGGGATCATCTCCCTGGCGGATCAGCCCGTAACCGATAACCAGATCGTTGTCCCACAATGAAATACCATTATCAAAATCTTCCGATAGCTGGACCAGCACATTTCCCGCCAGGCTGTTTTCACCGCCGGCAGCCCAGTTGGAAAGCGAGAGTTGTGAGAAATTAACAGATGTAATCCCGTTGAACTTCCACAGGGTGTCAGCTTCAGGGGAATCCTGTGCGGACAGGGGAGATATGGTAACCAGCGCCGTGCTCACGGCGATCATCACGACGCGGTGCACATGTTTCGATTGGGTTGGATTTTTCAGCATGTTTTTAGTTTATAAATGGTTGGTTGAACTTTCTGCATAGGATTTGAAACGTTCCATGTTCAGGAGCGTGTTCTTTCTGAAGGCGGTTTTCATCAGCGGTGCCATAAGCGCCATCAGTCCCCTGAACCGGAAAACATTGACGGTCTGCCAGCGGGTGCGACCGGCTTCCGGTTCGGAGAAATGGTTGAACATCTGGTTGGTCACACCCCTGGATTCATACAGGGTGTGATATTCATCCGGAAAATTTCTTTTTGTGACGGTCTCAGTCATGACCAGATCCCCGTTCCTGGCCTCATAGACAAGCTCAGTGCGGCACCCTTCCCTTCCTGCTACTCCGCTGATCACCCTGTGGCTTTTCAGTCCGGGTTGCCATCGTTCCAGATCCGATACGCTGTCAAATAGCTCGATCACCCGGATCCGGGAAAGATTGATGATCACTTCTGTGGTGTATCTCACGGAGAATGAGGATATATTGCGCAACAAATATAACTGAAAAATATATTCCTGCCATATGCAGTTTTTGGTTAATTTCGCGGCGTGGATGCCAGAGAATTATACACCAGACTGAAGGAGGCATATACTTCCGAGAACCTGCACCTGATCTCCAGCAGGATCATTGATTTGTTCAGGCAAAGCAATCATCATGCATTGAGAGAGCTGCAAAAGGTTGTCAATGAATTTGTACCCTGCGAAGATCAGCAGGTCAACAGGATCTTCTCCCGCCTGATCATGCTCTATCATCCCGACAGGCTGAACCAGTTCCTGAACCGGCTTGAGAAAGCTTACGGGGAGGGTGACTTCGAAGAGCTGTATACCATGTCCCATATTCTGACCGTGCAGCACATGGAACCGGAGAGTGTGGGAGCGGGTTCTATCCTTACCGAAGAGGACCTGGCCGAAGAGTTCGGCTGGGATGAACAGGCGGACGGATTCGCCTATATGAGCGACTATGAAAAGGAGGATGAGGAAGCAGAGCCGGAATTTGACTATGCGGACCAGAGTTTCCTTTCCGCCATCAAGCGGAGAATTTACGGAAATCTGAATGTGGATTTCCCCATGTACCTGCTGGAGGACCTGGAGGAGATCGAGATGGCCGATTATGAGATAGAGCTCCTGGATGGAATCGAGGCGTGCCGTCACGCCCGGGTGGTTGACCTGTCCAACAACAACCTGACCGATGTGACGGATCTTCGTGAACTGCAGGAAATCGAAAGGCTCTATCTGGCAAACAATCAGATCGGGCTGATCGATCCGCTGGGTAACCTGACCGGATTAGAAGTACTGGATATCTCCTATAACGATGTGGATGATCTTTCTCCCCTGTTCGAGCTGCAGCACCTGACCTATCTGAATGTTATGGGCAACAAAATCCCTGCCTGGCAACTGGAGACGCTGCAGTTAAGAGGAATTACCGTCGTGGCGTAATTCACCCGGGACCAGTCAGAGTGCCTGATCCAGATCTGCCATCAGATCTTCCGCATCTTCGATCCCCACCGAAAGCCGGATCAGTTCCTCCGGGATGCCCTCATCCCTGCGTCCCGCTGCACCCAGGTGCCTGTGGGATGTCAGGGCTGGTGAGCAGCAGATGCTCTCCAGTCCCCCCAAACTGACCGCAGGCTTGATCAGCCTGAGCTTTTTCTGGAATGAAAGGGCATCCTGACCTTCCGTCTCAAAGGATAGCATTCCTCCGAATCCCTTCATTTGTCCGGTTGCGACAATGTGACCGGGATGGGTGGAAAGCCCCGGATAATTTACTTTCCTGATCTTTGGATGGGTATCCAGGAACTGGGCGATCTGCATTGCATTCCGGTTGATCCTGTCCACTCTCAGGTGCAGAGTCTTGAGGCTCCTTTCCAGCAGATAGAGGGTAATCGCGTTCAGGCTCCCGCCGAAATTCAATGCCGTTTTAAGGATCTGTTCGCTTAACTGCCTGCTGGTGGCTACCGCACCGGCCAGGATGTCACTGTGTCCTCCCAGGTATTTGGTGGCACTGTGCAACACTACATCCATGCCCAGCCGGATTGGCTGCTGGTTAATGGGAGATGCAAAAGTATTGTCGACCACTGAAACAATTCCTTTCGCTGATGCGAGCTCCGCCACGGCCCTGATATCCGTGATGTTCAGCAGGGGATTGGAAGGGGTCTCGATATATACCAGCCTGGTCTCATTCCTGATCGCTGATTCCATATCGGTCACAGACTGGCTGGAGGCAATACTGTAATTGATCCCGAACCTGTGAAGTTGTTGATCCACAAAGTGCATGGTCCCCCCGTAGAGCCCTTTCTGGAAAACGACATGATCACCCTGTTTCAAAAATGTGAACAGCAGTGCACTGATGGCGGCCATTCCCGAACTGAATACCAGGGCGGTTTCAGATTCTTCCAGGGCGGCAATCTTAGCCGCTACGGCTTTCACATTGGGAGTGTTCAGGTATCTCGGGTAAATGGGCCCGTCCTGATCGACAAAGCCGAATGCGGTAGAAGTGTATACGGGAGAGTTGATCCCTTTTTCTTTCAAATCTTTAATGGTGCCTGCATGCACGCACCTTGTGGGGAGCCTGTACATATCTCATGAAATTCTGAATGGGTTATTGGGCGAGCAGTTTTTTCATGGCTGCCACATTCCGGTCATTATGCACATTTTTTGATTCTGGGGTGTACAGGAACTGGAGAAGTGCTGCATATTCCTTTTCAATCCTGGGCCTGATGATCTTATAGGTGGCATTCATCAACCTGTTTTCAATGGTAAATCCTTCATCCAGAATGGCCAGGTTGGCCGGGATCCATCGCTGCGGGAACAGATTGCCATATTTTCCGGAGCTCCTGTATTCCCTGACCTCCTGATCCAGCAGGGTCAGGCAGGCATTGGCCGCTTCTTCCGAACCGGGATCCAGCCCTTGCTCCTTCACAAACCTGGCAAGTGCATCTTTGCCGGGATGAATCAGGGCTACAGTATACGGATTCTGGTTGTTGTACAGCAGGCATTGTTCAATGTATACTGACTGATCGGTGAATGCTTCTTCGATCCCCTCGGGACTGTACTTCTCTCCGTCATCAGCGATCAGCAGGCTTTTGAAGCGCCCCAGCACGTAAAGGAATCCGTCATTGTCCATATACCCCATATCCCCGGTATACAACCACCCGTCCCGGATGGTTTCCCGGGTGGCTGCTTCATTTTTCCAGTATCCCTTCATCACATTCTCGCCCCGGATCACGATCTCACCTTTCTCACCCGCGGGTAATTCTTTTCCTGCTTCGTCGCAGATCCTGATCTCCAGAGTTTCAGGGATTGTTCCGGAAGAACCCAGTTTATGTTTTTCAGGGCTGTTGATGCTGATCATGGGACTGGCCTCGGTGAGACCGTATCCCTGGTACATGGGGATACCGATGGCATAGAAGAATCGCTGCAACTCGATGTCCAGCAACGCGCCGCCGCCTATAAAGAACTGCATGTTGCCCCCCATGGCATTCCTCACCTTGCTGAAGATGACCGCGTTGAAAAGGGAATAGATGGGTTTGAGCAGCCTTTTGAATCCTTTGCCCCTGTCCCATCCGATCCCGTTATACCGGTAAGCGATATGCAATCCTGCCCGGAAAAGGGAGGTGGTGAATTTCCCCTTGGCCCTTACCCCGCTTTCAATGTTGCTCCTGAAGTTCTTGGCGATGGTGGGAACGCTGAACATGACCTCGGGTTTGACTTCCTGGATGTTTTTGGAGATATTCTTTCTGGTCTCGAAAGCCGATTTCCCTGTCTCCAGGGCAGCGATGCTCGCACCTATCGCCATAAAGGTGAACAATCCGGCCGTATGGGCGAAGCTGTGATCCCAGGGAAGGAAAAGGAAGATCTTGTAATCCTGAGGGATGGTCATTACGGAAAGTGCCTGCAGGGTATTGGCCACATAGTTATGCTGGCTCAGCATGATCCCCTTGGGATCGGCCGTTGTGCCCGACGTATAACAGATGTTGGCAATGTCATCCGGCTGAACGGCCTCATAGGTTTTTCTGAATGAATCAAAATCCCTTTCCAGGAGCTCCCTGCCCGCTTCCATCAGATCTCCCATATATACTTCCGACGCAAGGTACTCCTCTTTCGGGTCCATGAGGATGATCATTTCCAGTTCCGGCAGGTCGTCTTTGATGGCCTGTATTTTTTTGTACTGACCGCCTGAAACCACGATCATCCTGGCTTCGGAATGCTTCAGCCGGAAGGTCAGGTCTGCCGGTTCGTTCAACTGGATGGAAAGCGGCACATCGATGGCTCCAAGGTAGAACATGCCCATTTCTGCTGCCACCCACCATGCCCTGCCTTCAGCCAGCAGGGCGATCCGGTCTCCTGTTTGAATCCCGAGGGTCATCAGTCCGGCCGCGAACCGGTGTATCAGCGTTTTCATTTCGCCGAAGGTGGTCGGCTGGAAGGAACCATCACGTTTTTCCCATATGTAGGGATTGCCGGAATACTTTTCAGCGTGTTCTTCGAAAAATTGGACCAGGGTTGGCATGGGGAGAAGGTTAGGAGTGAGGAGTTAGTAGAGTTAGCAGAGTTAGTAGAGTTAGATATTGTTAGGTGAGTTAGTCGGGTAATGGTCAGGCATGGTTTGGTTGATTATGGTTGTGAATATAGAAAAATTAAAATTAGCAGCAAAGCATCCCAACCCCCGACCCCCAACCCCTAACCTCTAACCTCTAACCTCTAACGCGAAGCATACTCACATTTCAATAATCTGTTCCCGGTCCGGACCCACTCCGATCAATTTGATGGGAACCTGTAATTCTTTCTCCAGGAAACGGATATATTCATTGAGCTGATCAGGGAACTGTTCTTTCGATCGTACGCCGGAAAGGTCCGTTTTCCATCCCTGGAGATCGGTGTAGACAGGCTTTACTTCTGCTGACTGGTCATAGGGAACCCGGTCTGTCAGTTCACCATCTACGGAATAAGCTGTAGCCACCCTGATGGTATCAAACGCATCCAGCACATCGGTTTTGGTCATGATGAGCTGTGTTACCCCGTTGAGCATCAGGCTGTATTTCAACGAAACCAGGTCCAGCCAGCCACATCTGCGGGGTCTCCCGGTGGTGGAGCCAAACTCCTTACCGATTTCTCTCAGCAGATTGCCTTCCTCGCCGGTCAGCTCGGTAGGAAAAGGCCCGCTTCCCACCCGGGTGCAGTAGGCCTTGAAAATTCCGTACACTTCACCGATTGCCGAAGGTGCCAGTCCCATCCCCGTGCAGGCCCCTGCACAGATGGTACTGGATGAAGTGACAAACGGGTAGGAACCGAAATCAATATCCAGGAGTGTACCCTGGGCACCCTCTGCGAGGATACTCTTGTTCTCCTCGCGCAACAGGTTCAGTTCGTATTCTGTATCCACCCTCCTGAATCTCCTGATGATGTCGATGCCTTCAAAAAACCTTTCTTCCTCCTCGAGGGTATACTCAAAATCATACATTTCGAGCAGCATCTGGTGTTTTGTCCGGAGCGCTTCGTACCTGGCTCTGAAATCCAGATCGATATCCCCCACGCGCAGGCCATTCCTTCCCGTCTTGTCCATGTAGGTAGGTCCGATTCCCTTCAGGGTGGAACCTATTTTGGACTTTCCCTTTGCCGCCTCCGAAGCAGCATCAAGGATCCTGTGAGTGGGAAGGATCAGGTGCGCCTTTTTTGAGATCCAGAGATTTGACGTGAGATCGATGCCCATGGCTTCCAGCGTTTCGATTTCACGTTTAAAAACGATGGGGTCCAGCACCACCCCGTTGGTGATGATATTGAGTGTCTTTTCCCTGAAGATCCCTGATGGAATGTTGTGGAGTATGTGTTTCTGGTTATTAAATTCCAGCGTATGGCCCGCATTGGGTCCGCCCTGGAAACGGGCGATTACATCATAACGGGGAGTAAGCACATCCACAACTTTCCCTTTCCCTTCATCTCCCCACTGGAGACCGAGTAGTACATCAACTTTCATTCCGGTGATTCCCATGTGTATTTTCTCTGCTTCGTCCGTAAATATAAAGGGAGTGGTGACTCGGGTTGAAATTATTGACCTCGCAGGCGGTCTTAATGATCTCCTCGATCCTGGGATCGCAGAATTCAATCACATTGCCCGTTTCCACATCGATCAGGTGATCATGCTGCATGCAGTGGTAGGACTTTTCAAACTGCGCAATATTTTTTCCGAACTGGTGTTTGATCACCAGGTTGCAATCCAGCAACAATTCGATGGTGTTGTACAAGGTGGCCCGACTGACCCTGTAATTTTTATTCTTCATGAATATATAGAGGGATTCAATGTCAAAGTGACCGTCCCTGGAATAGATCTCATCAAGAATAGCGAACCGTTCGGGGGTCTTACGGTGGCCCCTCTTTTCCAGATACTCTGTAAAGATGTGTTTTACAGTATCCTTCGTCTCCTCTTGCCCCATAATTAGTCTAAGTAAAAATTACATTGCTAAGATAGCAATAATTTTTATGTGGAAAGATGTATGGTATCATTACTCCATTGCCTCAACCCTGTGAACAGCCTCCACACCTTTCAGTTTCATCAGATTCAGGATCAGGTTGTTCAGGTCAGTGGTGTTGTGCACATACAGATCAATTGTCCCGTCGAAGATCCCGTCATGACCGTGCAGGTTGATGGTGCGCATGCTGATGTTTAATTCTTTGGTGATGGTATTTGTGATCGCATTGTATACCCCGAAACGGTCCCAGCCGTTCAGGTGTATACGGGCCAGGTAAGAGAGTACCTTATGCTGGGTCCACTTTGCCGCAACCAGTCTGTCGCCCTGACTGGACATGATTTTCAGAGCGACCTTGCAGTCGGTCCTGTGAACCATCAGCGGACCATCACCCTGCCTGACGGCAACCACTTCATCACCAGGGATCGGATTACAGCATTTTGCCAGGGTGTAATTCCTTTCCTCATCTTCCATGGTTTCTCTCAGGATAAGGGTTCCGCTGGAGTCGTAGGTTTCCTTTTTTTCCGGTTTTTTCTGAGATCTTCCCACAGAAAGGCCCCATACCCTGACCCACTTGCTCTTGGTATTCTTGCTGAGTATATCTTTCAAATTATCCAGGCTGACGATCCCGCTGCCAATCTTGGAATAGAGTTCGTCCTTGTGAGCAGTATCGTAGGCGGGGATCAACTTTTTAAGGATCCGGGAACTGGGGGTCAGGTTGATTTCCTTCAGCTTCTCGATGAGCAGGTTTTTGCCAACCTCCGTCCGGTTCTTTGTTTCGGCTTTCAGTGCATTTTTGATGGCTGACTTTGCCTTCACGGTGGTTACGAAATGGTACCATTCCAGGGTCGGTTTCTGAACATCGGAAGTAAGGATCTCGACCTGATCACCGCTGCTGAGTATGTGGCTCAGGGGAACAAGCCGGTGGTTCACCTTGGCACCGATGGCCTTGTTCCCGATTTCAGTATGGATATCGTATGCAAAATCAAGCGCAGTGGCGTCCTTGGGCAGGGTAATGATCTGACCCTTCGGGGTAAAGACCAGGATCTCCGAGGAAAAGAGATTCAGCTTGAAATCGTCCAGGAATTCCATGGCATCTGCGGTGGGGGACTCCAGTGTCTCCCGGATCCGTTTGATCCATTTATCCAGTTCGGATGCCTGGGAAGATTTGTCCTTGTAATGCCAGTGGGCCGCAAAGCCCCGTTCTGCAATCTCATCCATCCGCTTCGACCTGATCTGGACTTCCATCCACTTCCCTTTGGGTCCCATCACCGTGGTGTGCAGCGCTTCATAGCCGTTGGCCTTGGGGGTTGAGACCCAGTCCCGGATCCGTTCGGGTTTTGGTGCATAGATATCGGTAATGATGGAGTAAATATTCCAGCACTGGGTTTTTTCAGGGATGCCGGGCTTGGGATTGAAAACGATGCGAATGGCAAACAGATCGTATATTTCCTCAAAAGTCACATTCTTTTGATGCATTTTCTGCCAGATGCTGTAGATTGATTTCGGTCTTCCCGATATGTGAAAATCAAAACCGTTCTTATCCAGCGCGTCGATGATGGGAAGCGAAAAATGATTGATCACGTGCAGCCGGCGCTCTTCAGTAAGTTTGATCTTTTCCGCTATCTCATGATAGACTTCGGGGTACCTGTATTTCAGGCTGAGGTCCTCAAGTTCCGATTTGATGGTGTACAATCCAAGCCTGTGTGCAAGGGGGGCATAGAGGTAGATGGTCTCACCCGCGATCTTGATCTGCGTGTTCCTCGGAAGGGAATCCAGGGTCCGCATGTTATGGAGCCTGTCCGCCAGCTTGATGAAGATCACCCTCACATCATCGGACAGGGTCAGAAGCATCTTGCGGAAATTCTCGGCCTGCAGGGAATTTGATTCCTTGTCGAAGACCCCCGAGATTTTGGTCAGTCCGTCAACAATGGAGGCGATCTTTTTCCCGAATGCATTCTCAATGTCTTCAATGGTCAGGTCGGTGTCCTCCACCACGTCGTGCAGAATGGCGCACACCGTACTTGTGAGCCCAAGCCCGATCTCCTCGCAAACGATCAGGGCCACGTTCAGTGGGTGAATGATGTAAGGGTCCCCCGATTTCCGCCGCATCCCGCTATGGGCGTCATTGGCCATATTGAATGCCTTCCTGATCAGCTTCACATCCTTCTCGGAGGAGTTGAAATTGCAGTTGCTGATCAGCTGCTCAAGCAATTCATCGATTTTCCTATTTTCGATCAGTACCTTTTCCGGCATTGCAGTCACCTCCTTGTCAATGGATTTACCTCAAAAAATGTGCAATTTTTGGGGAATCGCCCTCATACGGAGAAATCCATCCTCACAAAATTAGTGAATATATGGAAAGCTGAGGGTTGAACAGGATTTTTTTTGAGCTCAGGGATAAAGGACGGTCACATTTCCCGCAAGCTTCCTGAACCGGCCCGTATAATCGGTATACTGGATGTAATACACATAAACGCCTTCGTCCACAAAATCATTTCCGTGGAACCTGCCGTCCCATCCCTGCCCCGGATCGGACGTTTCGAAGAGTTTACGGCCGGCCCGGTCATAGATGATCATGGTGTATTTCATGGGGGCAAAATCAATCCTGGGTTTGAACTCGAAATTCATATCGTTGCTGCCCGGAGTGAATGCGCTGGGCATGGCAAGGGTTGTGGGAATGTTCACGCTGACAATGTTGGAGATGCTGATCCCGGGATCATCCGATCCCTCCTGGCTTTCAACGGCCAGGATCTTGTATTGTACCTCTCCGCTCTGGAATCCGTTGATGATCGAATTCATCGGTTCGCTCCAGCGGGTGGTTCCGGGTCCCGTGTTTCCCACATCATAAAACTCTCCGGAACCGTTCCTCCGCTGAATCACATAGCCCGCTAATCCCGCAGGGTATTCACTGTAAGGAGTCCAGACGATTTCAGCAGTCTGACCGGACAATTCGCTTTCCAGCAGGATGCTGGTTCCCGGATTTGATTCGGAAAGCACAGTGAAATCCGGGCATCCTTCCGGCTGGAAGACCGACTGAACGATGTATTCATAGGTTTCTGCCCTGGCCGGGAACCGGTCTTCCACACGATGGACGGACTGTGTCGAATTCCAGATGATCTCAACCTCAGAAAAAGGTGTCTGGCGATTGTTCCGCTTCATCAGCCTGAAAGTTCTGACCGGACCGCTCACATCGGCTGAAAACTGTAATTCAATGGTGTGATCGTCAACCACCGAGACATGATCCACCGTGACAAAACCAGGGGCACGGGGAAAATAGGTGGATACGGTCCCGATGGGAGAGAGGGATGTGATCCCGTTGGTGTTGATGGTCTCGATATAATAGCTGTAAGACGTATCTCTTGAGATTTCCTTGTGAATATAGGCTGTGGTGGCGGGTGAGACAAAGCCCAAGGATTGCAGATCGTCTTCAGCGTACCCTCCATAGATGCGGTAGCCTGAAACATGGCCTTCCCAACCCACGTAAGGGCTCCAGGTGACCAGGTTCGCCATGGAGCAGGTGTCGAACTGCAGGGAGACCGATACCGCCCTGTGCTCGCCGGGAGTGAGCAGACTTTCGTTCCCGCTGCTGTCGATGGCCGTGACCGAGTATTCCAGGTTTTTCTGCCCGGTATTCGAATGGGAAAACTGGTATACATTCCCGGGCAGCGTGACAATGGCCTGGCCGGTCCGGTTGATCATTCTGTAAAGTTTGTAAAATTCAATATCGTCGTCCTCACTGGGTTCCCACTGGATCAGGATGCTGTTATCGGAGTGATCGGCGGTGACGCGGATAATATCCGGTTTGTCCGGGATATCCACCTCCTGGGCCGGGCCACGGTGCGGAAAAAACACCAGCAAAGCCAGCAGTATCAGCGGCCTAATGGCTCTTCCGTATTTTACCATTCCCTTCATACAATTGAAAACGAAAATCTCTTCCCAAAATTTCCATGGATCTTCATCAGCAAAGATAACACATTGTCAGAATCTGTTTTGAACTGCAGCTTAAAATGCTAATTTTGTCATGCCATGTCCAAAAAAAGGGTTATACATTGGTTTAACCAGTTAAAAAACAATTATTTAACTGGTTACAGACTTTTATATCTCCTGGCTGCGGCAGTCGGACTTGGCGTGGGACTGGCCGCAGTGATCATTAAAAACCTGGTTCACTTTATACGTGAGGCACTTGAAAATAGTTTCCACGGGGAGTATACAAGATATTATATTTTTATCCTTCCGGTTATCGGGATCCTCCTGGTGATCATTTTCATCCGCTACATCAATAAGAAACCTGTGGGTCACGGGATCCCGGGAGTACTGTTTTCCATTTCCAAGAACAACGGGATCATGCAGTCCCACAATCTTTACTCAAGCATCATCACCAGTGCACTGACAGTGGGTTTCGGGGGATCGGTGGGACTGGAAGGTCCAACGGTGGCCACGGGTGGCGCCATCGGGTCAAATGTGGGGAGGTTATTAAAACTCAGGTACAAGGATATCATGCTCCTGATCTCCTGCGCCTGTGCGGGAGCCATGTCAGCCATTTTCAAGGCGCCCATTGCCGGTATCGTATTTGTACTGGAGGTGATCATGCTGGATCTGACCATGTGGGCCATCATTCCCCTGCTCATCGCTTCTGCCTCCGCTGCCCTGACCTCCTACCTCTTCCTGGGGCAGAATGTACTCTATCCCTTTCAGCTTGCAGAGGAATTCGAGATGAACCAGATCCATTATTACCTGCTGCTGGGATTGCTGGTCGGTTTGCTCTCGGTCTATTTCACAAGGACCTACATTCGCATTTCAGGGGTGTTTGAGAAAATGAAAGGTCCCTGGAAGAGGATGCTGCTGGCAGGGGGGCTGCTGGGGCTGATCCTGTTTCTATTTCCTTCCCTGTATGGTGAGGGTTATGAGGTCGTGAACCAGGGTTTGCGCGGTGAATATTATCACCTGTTTGAAAATACGTTTTTTGAGGGTTGGCATGCCAGCTTCATCCTGCTGGTGATCTACATCCTGCTGGTGATCACCCTCAAGGTGGTGGCCACCACGCTGACCTTTGCTGCCGGGGGAATCGGCGGGATATTCGCTCCGTCGCTATTCATGGGAGCCAATGCAGGACTTTTGTTCGGGATCATTCTGAACCACATCGGGGTAGCTGTTCCGGTGAGCAACATGGCATTGATCGGGATGGCAGGAATGATCGCCGGGGTGATCCATGCCCCGCTTACCGCTATTTTCCTCATTGCGGAGATCACAGGCGGTTACGAACTATTTTTCCCCCTCATGCTGGCCTCCACCATTGCCTTTGGCACGGCACGATATTTCGTGAAAAATTCTGT
>DSEO01000337.1 GCA_011056635.1 Bacteroides sp. | reverse complement strand
TATGATCCCATGATCGCCAAAATGATCGTCCGGGGTGGGAATCGCGAGGAGGCAAGAACAGGTCTGATCAGGGCACTGAAAGAATTCCGGATCACGGGCCTGCATACCAACAGGGATTTCCTCATTGAGTTGCTGAGGTCAACGGATTTCACCGAAAACAACATCCATACAAGGCTGATCGACAAAAAACTGGACCGGCTTATCAAACAGAATTCAAAACGCAGGAAAGCATGGGAGATGGAAATATTGCTTTCGGCAGCCACCCTGATCGCACTGCAAAAAGAGGCCTGCAAAGGATCCACTCCCCCATCCCCCTGGAACAGTATCGGCCACTGGAGGATCCTGCCCGACATCGTGCTGGAGATCGACCATGTGCAGTACCGGATCAGTTATGAATTGCTGAAGGGAAGGGAAAAACTCCGGCTTCACATCGGAGAAAAGGACTATGAAATCTCCCTGGAAAGCAGGAAAGGAAACAATTTCTGGATACGGATCAACCGGCAATTGCTGAAGGTCTGGGGAACCACCGACCGCTCCGAGATACTGCTCGATCTGGACGGGCACCTTTTCAAGCTCAGGAGGATGGATATCCTGGACCGCCGGTATATCGCAGCCGGTAAAAAAGAAGACGGCGGGCACACCGGGGAGGTCACCGCTCCGTTGAACGGGAAGGTGGTACAGATCAATGTTGCACCCGGAAGCAAGGTGGTGAAAGGAGACTCGCTGCTGGTCATCGAATCGATGAAAATGGAAAATAAAATACTGGCACCCCGTACGGCGTCTGTGGAGGACGTCCTTGTTTCCGCAGGCAGCCAGGTCACACAGAACCAGTTATTAATCACTTTACAATCCAATGAAAATGCAGATGAATGACCCCCTGTTAAACGATAAGCACCTTCAATTGAAAGAAATGGTGAAGGAATTTGCGGAAAAAGAGATCAGGCCGCTGGCCGCAGAGCTGGATGAGCATTCGGTTTTTTCCACCGAACTGACCAAAAAGATGTTTGAAATGGGACTGCTCCGCATCAACCTTCCGGAGGAATATGGCGGAATGGGTATGGATACGCTTTCTTATATCGTGGCGGTGGAAGAGATTGCCAGGGTGGACTCCTCGCAGGCGGCTACCGTTGCTGCCCACAATTCACTGGGAATTGCACCCATTTTTTACTACGGGACCGAGTCACAGAAAAGGAAATTCCTGCCCATGCTCACCACGGGAGAGAAATTATGGGCATTCGGGCTTACAGAGCCCAATGCGGGATCGGATTCCAACAATACCGAGACCACAGCCAACCTTCAGGACGGCCGGTGGATCATCAACGGACAAAAAATATACATCACCAACATTTCTTCGCCCATGTCCGGAGGGATCACGGTCCAGGCAATCACAGCAAATCCCGGGAACGGCAGGAAAGAGCTATCCGTGATCCTTGTGGATCGCAACACGCCGGGGTACAGCGTGGAGACCATCCGGTCCAAAATGATGTGGAGGGCGGCTGATACCGGCAGGGTCTATTTCGACAATGTGGAGGTCCCGGAAGAGAACCTGCTGGGTGAACGGGGACAGGGAGCCAGGATCATGCTTGCCACGCTGGACGGTGGAAGGCTGTCCATTGCTGCCATTGGGCTGGGACTGGCCCAGGGGGCCTTCGAGATGGCCATGGAATATGCATCAAAAAGGATCCAGTTCGGGAAGCCCATCAGAAGCTTTCAGGTCAATTCCTTCAAACTCGCTGACATGGCCACCAAGATCGAACTGGCCCGCAACCTGCTCTATAAAGCATGCTGGTTGAAGGATCAGGGTCTGCCCTTCGCCAAAGAGGCGGCCATGGCCAAACTCTACACTTCAGAAATTGCCAGGGAAATTGCCAATGACGCCTTGCAGATCTATGGTGCACACGGACTGATGAAAGAGAATCCCATCGAACGCTTCTACCGTGACCAGCGCATCCTTGAGATCGGGGAGGGAACCTCAGAAATCCTGAGGCTGGTGATCGCACGCAAATTAGGAATCCGATAAATAACTGGCTCATGCAGCACCTGGAAAGCAGAAAAAGAGATCATATCGATCTGGCCCTCAAGTCACAGACGGGGATCCCTGAAATGGACAGGCGTTTCCATTATGAACCGATGCTGCAGGCCCATCCGGAAGGCGGCCTGCAACCCTTCACATTCCTGGGCAAAACACACAGGGTGCCCATGTGGGTGAGCAGCATGACCGGCGGCACCAAAATGGCCGGGACGATCAACCGGAACCTGGCTGCGGCCTGCCATGAATTCGGGATGGGGATGGGACTGGGATCCTGCCGGATCATCATGGAAGATGACACCTACTTCGAAGATTTCAATATGCGCGGGATCATCGGTGACCAACTGCCGTTCTGGGCCAACCTGGGAATTGCCCAGATCGAAGAGCTGGTAGCCGGCAATAAGGTTTCCGAAGCCACAAAGCTGGTGGAGAAACTGCGCGCGGACGGACTGATCATCCATGTGAATCCCATGCAGGAATGGTTCCAGCCGGAAGGGGATATCCTGTCTCATCCCCCCCTGGAAACCATCAAAAGGTTCATGGATCAGTTCCGGTTGCCGGTCATTGTCAAGGAAGTGGGACAGGGTATGGGCCCCGGTAGTCTCCGGCAACTTTTGCAACTGCCCCTCCAGGCCATTGAGTTCGCCGCATTCGGCGGGACCAACTTTGCCCGGTTGGAACTGATGAGGAACGAAAATGCTGAAAGGGAACTATTTGAACCGCTTTCATATGTGGGTGAAGATGTGTATTCCATGTTGGATTATGTCAACCGAATTGTCAGCAGTGAAACGACGGCGTGCAAAGAGCTAATCATTTCCGGCGGGGTAAAAACATTTCTCGACGGTTATTACCTGGTCAGGACATCCTTGCTGCCGGCCGTATACGGTATGGCTTCCACATTTCTGAAGTACGCAAGAGAAGACTATGAGCAGCTGAGGAGGTATGTGCACACCCAGGTAAAGGGACTGGAAATGGCCTATGCATTTCTCACCGTAAACCCATAACATACCATGTCCGCACCACGCATTGTTCATGGTTTTTCAAAGCTTTCGCGCGAGAAAAAGCTGGAGTGGCTTCAGAAACAGGCCGGACTGGCTGAAGAAAGCCTCAGGCAGCTCGATGCGCACATCCACCCCGATCGCCGCCTGCAGGAAATTTACGAGGAGATCAGTGAGAATACGGTTTCCAACTATTTCCTGCCTTTCAGCCTTGCTCCCAATTTTCTCATTAACGGGGAACTGATGACCGTTCCCATGGTCACGGAAGAAAGCTCGGTGGTGGCAGCTGCATCTCATGCCGCCAGGTTCTGGGCGATGCACGGGGGATTTCGTGCGGAAGTATCAGATACCCTGCGGGTGGGACAGGTCCACTTTACTTGGAGCGGACAGGAACCGCTGCTTTATCGCGCATTCCAGCGCATCAGGGAACAATTGAAACAATCGGTTCAGCCGCTCACATCCAGAATGGAACAGCGTGGCGGCGGGATCGATGCGATCCGGATCCGGCCCGGTAGCGGCGCGCTGCCAGGTTACTACCAGCTGTTTGTCACATTCCGGACCTCCGATGCCATGGGGGCCAATTTCATCAACTCGGTACTGGAGGCCATGGCCGCCAATTTCAGTTCCGCGATGCGGGCCATGGAACCGGAAAGCGAGCTCTCCGTGGTGATGTCTATCCTTTCCAATTATACCCCGGAAAGCAGGGTGACCTGTTCCGTGGAGGGGGATACGAACATATTCAACGGATTGGATAAACAGATGTCCGGGAATGAATTCGCCCGGAAATTCAAACTGGCTGTGGATATAGCGCAGCATGATCCATACAGGGCCGTAACCCACAACAAGGGGATCTTCAACGGCATGGATGCGGTGGTCATTGCCACGGGGAATGATTTCAGGGCGGTGGAAGCATGCGGGCACGCCTTTGCCGCAAGAGATGGCAGTTATGCCGGCCTCTCACATGTTGAATTGTCCGGCAACATTTTCCGTTTCACACTGGAAATTCCGCTGGCCCTGGGTACGGTGGGGGGATTGACGGGCATCCATCCCCTGGCCGGCACGGCGCTTGATATCCTGGACCGCCCTTCTTCCGTTAAATTGATGCAGATCGTGGCCGCTGCGGGTCTGGCCAATAATTTCAGTGCCGTCCGGTCACTGATCACCACCGGCATCCAGCAGGGTCATATGAAAATGCATCTGAGCAACATACTCAGACAGCTCGGGGCCTCGTCCGCAGAAACAGAAAGGGCGGAAGCCCATTTCAGGGAAAGAACTGTCTCCTTTGCGGAAGTGGTGAATTTCCTGGAATCCGTCAGACTTGAATCAACGGATCCATGAACACATTTTACGCACACGGCAAACTCCTGATCAGTGCCGAGTACATGGTGATGTACGGATCCAGTGCCCTGGCCCTGCCGCTCCGGGTGGGACAGTCGCTGAAAAAGATCCGTTCTGACCGCAGGGAACTTTTCACCTGGACCGCCCTTTATGAGGATCGCCCGTGGTTCCGTGCAGCGATCGATCCGCTCCACATGAAGATCGTGGAAAGCGGCGATCCGGAAAAGGCCCTGAGACTTAAAAAAATCCTTGAAGCATCCATCGAACTCATGCCCTCGTTTCAAAAAGAGCTATTCACCTGGGATGTGGAAACCAGCCTGGAATTTTCTCCCGACTGGGGTTTTGGAAGCAGTTCCACGCTGACTGCCCTGGTGGCCGAGTGGGCGGAGATCAATCCCCTGGATCTTCATTTTAAGATCGCACCGGGTTCGGGGTATGATGTGGCCTGTGCCATCGCAGACGGACCCATCATGTATAAAATAAGGGACGGATCGCCCCAGTACAGGCATATTCCTTTCCATCCTCCCTTTTCGGACCAAATCTATTTTGCCTGGCTGGGCAGCAAACAGCATACGGATGAACACCTGAAGCAGGTCATCGAGAAGATCAATCCGGGATATGAGGATCTGCACCGGTTCAGCCGGCTCACCGAACAAATGATCGCTGCCACGGACCTGCGGACTTTCGGGAACCTGATGGAGGAGCACGAAGACGCTCTTTCCGGTATCCTGGGGATGGAAAAAATTGCCGCCACCCGGTTCAGATCCCTTCCCGGTCACGTTAAATCGCTGGGAGCGTGGGGAGGGGATTTCGTGATGATCGCTTCTGAAGCAAATGCGGAAGATTTATTTACCTATCTTCATGACATGGGTATCCAGGTGATATTCAGGTATGACGATCTCGTTTATGATAAAAACGCCAGTAATGGGCACGCACAAACAGCATAGCAGAAAAACCGGCCTTATGAAACACAGCTATGAGGTTGCCCTCCTGGAAGAAATTGAAAGATCCAGGAAATCGGTCATTCCGGCCGCCGCGGGGGAGGTCGGCGGGACCTGCCCGTCCAACATTGCCATCGTAAAGTACTGGGGTAAAAGGATCTTCCAGATCCCCATGAATCCCTCCCTCAGCATGACACTGAAGGAAGCCAGGACAATCACCCGCATGACTTACGATTATGACCCAGCCCGCAACCGCCAGGAAATCAAATTCCTGTTTGAGGGCAGGGAAGCACCCGCATTCGAGGAACGCATCGCAACATTTGTCAGCCGTATCCAGCCCTATATCCCCTCCCTCTCACATAGCGCCCTGAGGATCGAGTCCCGGAATACCTTCCCGCACTCCTCCGGGATCGCTTCCAGTGCTTCTTCTATGGCCGCACTTGCCATGTGCCTGGTCCGTTTTGAACAGGCGGTCACAGGCGGAGTCTATCCCGGCGACCCCATGAAAAAGGCATCTTTTATTGCCCGTCTGGGATCCGGCAGCGCTGCCCGTTCCCTGTATCCCCGGTTTGCCCTCTGGGGCAGGACTGACCAGTGGCCCGGTTCCAGCGATGAATTCGCCATCCCCGTCTCCCGCTTTCACCAGGGATTTGAAGGCTTGAGAGATGCCATTCTGATCGTGGAATCGGGACAGAAGAAAGTCTCCAGCAGTGCCGGTCACAGCCTCATGGGGAGAAACCCTTTCGCACCGGTACGTTTCAATCAGGCACATGAAAATATAAAGAAATTGAAACCCATCCTGGAAGAGGGCGACTGGACCGGTTTTATCTCCATCATGGAGGAGGAGGCGCTGACGCTTCATGCCATGATGATGACCGGCAGGCCCGGGTATCTGTTGATGCAGCCGGGAACTGTGGCCATTCTCCACAGGATCATGGAATTCAGGGAAGATACCGGTTACCGGGCAGGTTTTACCCTGGACGCAGGGGCCAATGTGCACCTGCTCTATTCCCGCAAGGACGCGGATGCCGTGGATCAATTCATCATCTCCGAACTGCAGCAGTACTGTGAAGGTGGTACAATGATCATGGACCGCATGGGAGAAGGACCCGAAGAAACAGGATCATGATTTCGGCGAACGCATTACGCACCTATCCGTCAAAGATCATGCTGGCGGGCGAATACGGCGTGGTCGTGGAAGGGAGCGCCCTGACCGTCCCCTTTCAGAAATTCAGTACCCGGGTCAGGCATGTCGGTGAGGCTTTCACCGGCAGGGCGACTCCCCCCGGCAGGGAGCCGGACGTGGAAATGTCCCGGAAGGTACTGCAGGACATTTACGCTTACCTCGAGGGTCTTCCACCAAATGCATTCCATGCGGCACCTGACCTTGAACTTTTCAATACCCGGCAAAGGGAATACTGGTTTGATTCGGACATTCCCGTGGGATACGGACTGGGTAGTTCGGGCACTGTCAGCGCAGCCGTTTATGACCTTTTTTTTCCGGCCGCCGGGAAGATCCCGCTGGTAAAACGGAAGGAGGACCTGGCGCTGATCGAATCTTTTTTTCACGGAAAAAGCTCGGGGGTGGATGCGCTCACCTGTCACACCGGCGTACCCCTGCATTTTGAAAACGGTCAGACAATCCGCACGGTGGAACTGGATCTGACCGGGCTCCCTGGCGGGTACCGGTTCTTCCTGCTCGACTCAGGGGAGAAATTCGATACGGGACCACTGGTGAGGCACTTCCTGGAACAAATGAAGGATCCGGGCTATGAATCCGTCATCCGGGAAGAATACCTGCCGCTGAACGACAGGTTGATCGAAGCCCTGCTGGGCAGGAGCGATGCGGACATCGGGCTGCTGGTCCGTTTGGTTTCCGATTTTCAGTTCAACCATTTCCGGAAAATGATCCCGGACCACATGACCGATGCATGGATCGAAGGACAGGTATCCAACGATTATTATTTGAAGCTGAATGGTTCCGGCGGGGGCTTCATGCTGGGGGTCGCCCACCACACTGTCATGGGAACCCTGGAGGAACGGTGGGGAAAAGACCTCGTGTGGATAAGCTGATGCTCTTGTCCGGGTGACAGACGGTCACTTCACCTCGAAAGGGATTGATTTCTCAAGGAATTTCCCCGTATCGTCATACCCCCTGATCAGGATCTCATATTTCCCCTTTGCATCCGAAGTATAGAAGCTGAAACTTGTTTTTGCACCGGGATCCAGATCCATGGAGGAATTCCAGTACAGGGTGTTCCTCAGGTCCGGGAAATGGGGATCTTCCGGAGGTGCTGCTGGCGGACCCCCAGGAGGCTCCAGCAGCATCTGGTAATCCACCAGGAGTCCGGACGAGGGCAGATCTATGTACCCCAGGTTCCCATCCCGGGTAATCACATTGACGATCCCGCCAAAAGTCACATCACCCCTGACATAGGGAGCGTTCACCACTTCAATCCGTTCTACAAGTCCGGGTGCAACGCCGAGAAGGGACTCCACATCGAAAATGGCCACTCCGTCGATCATGACCAGGGGTTTGAACACCCCCAGATCGGGATGGTTCCCCAGTACCTGTAATTCTTTACCACTCCTGCTTTTTCGCACCACCACATGATGTACCAGTTCCATGAAATACTCTTCCAGGTTGGCCAGCCTGATAAAATCGTCGAAACGAATGGTGGCGGATGGCTGGCCATAGAAAGATCCCATGTCATGTGCCATTTCATCTCCTTTGTATTCAGGATCCATTCGATTCAGTTCGGAAGCGGGATCGTTTTTTTCGGGAGACGCCATATCTCTTACAGAACCCGGGGCATACTGCTGCATCACCTGTGCATTGACAGAAAGCGCGGCAGCCAAAATCCTGTCCGAATCATCAGGCAGAACCGGAAAGGACGGGAGCCTGATGTTCCCATTGCTGAAATCCTGATCGATCAGAAGCTCAATGTCCTCGTAATCTTCATGGCGGGCGGAAATAAACAGATCCTCACGGCCACGGCGGTCCGGGAATGCCAGGTAAAACCGGCCCTCCGAATCGGAATAACAACAGTAAAAGTTGTCGTCCTCACCCAGAACGGACACATAAATGATGGCATAGGGTACCGGCTTTTCTTCCGGTCCGCTTACCGCGGTACCTGTCATGGCAACATCCCTGGTTTCCGGAATGAAATCCATTTCTCCCTGCCCCGGGATGCTGCATCCGGGACCTGAACCATATTGAGCACCGTGTGTTCCTTCCATGGAGACCGAAACACAGAGCATGGCGGAGCGGGCAGGATCGTTCCACGCCAGACCGACCTCAACCTTTTCCCTGGAACCGTATTCACCACCCTGAAGCGCGCAAAGGAGCCTCCCGGCCGGTTCCTCGTCCTGATCGGCTGATAACAGGCCGGGATAGGAAGTGTAACTCCCTGCAGTGTCAACCTCCAGTACCGAATTGGTGAATGGGTCGATGATCCGGAGGGGGAGGTAAGTGAAGGTTCCCGGCCCGCAGTTGCGCATCCAGCTGGTATAAGCTTTCAGATAATGGGTGCCCGATGCAATCTCCTGCGGGATGGTGAGGGTACCCGTTCCGCCGGACGGACCTACGGAGATCTTTTCCCTTGCCAGCGCCGTCCCATTGGGTGTGATCAGTTCCACGTGGAGGACATCACTCCAGGGAAGTGATCTCACCGCTTCACTGCTCCGGTTAAAGATCCGTAACCGGATGTTTTCTCCCGAAATATAGATGCTCCGGTCTGTCATCAGCGCATAGGTTTCTTTCAGCACCGAATCTTTTTGTGGCCGCGCTGGAGGCCAGGAAGCTGGCAGGCATGAGGTCGGCGCGGGACTTTGCACCACGTGGCAGATACCCTGACCGGGCAGGATGATCCAGAAGATCAGGATGGCGATATGGATCCGTTGGTTTCTCATCCTTCTGGCCAGAAATCCGGCGGTTCTCCCGAGCTGCCCCGGTAAAGACGGCAGTCCAGGCATTTACGGTCGGTTTCACCGGTAATGATCTCTCCCGTTTCCGGC
Organism: Bacteroides sp.; assembly: GCA_011056635.1. Lineage (GTDB taxonomy): Bacteria > Bacteroidota > Bacteroidia > Bacteroidales. The sequence goes on along the minus strand of DSEO01000337.1, from coordinate 11,357 downwards.
CAGGTGGCTCTGGACAGAAAGATCGGAAGATCCCGCAGCCGGAAATAGGATAACCTGGGAAATTCGAACGTAGGAAAACAGAATAAAAGGTCCGGTACATCCAGCCCCTCCAAATCGCTGACAAATATTCGCTTTTCAGATACTGCCGAGACCGTGAAGAAACCCAGCACCCTTTCATCCGGGTCATCACAGCTGCAGATATTGCCCGGGGTGATGGATGGCTGGGTGTCGAACAGCGCACCTGCTTCCTGGACATTCTTCTTCAGATCGTCCCAGTACCTGAAAGCGGCCTCGTCCAGCGTCAGTTGCCTGACCAGCAGGCTGTATCCGTGCCTGAGACGCTGGGTCTGGTTGGATACGAAATGCAGCGGTTTCATGGAGTAGCGCCCCGCCGTCAGGTTCCCTGTTTCCTGTGTGAAGATCTCCGGAATATGCAGGGTGATCCAGCACTGACGGTCAGACATGCTGTCCGGCAGAGGCTTCAGCACACGGTCCGTGTCATAGATGAAGCCTTCATAAGGGGGGTTATGGAATTCATATGTTTCGGTCAGGTCCCACATGAGGAAGCGACCGGATCCGGAATCAACATGGAAGTCCAGGTAGAACCTGATCCCTTCCAGCGTGGTGCCCGGTTCATCTCCCGGGACAGTTTCCAGCCTGTAGTAAACCGAATCTATGTTCGAGGCCGGTTGCAGGGTGGTAAACTCGGATTCATACCTCTTCCCATCAGAGGTGATCATCAAAAGCCGGTAGCTGCCGCCTTCCTGAAGGAAGTCCTCGGGAAGATCAGCCAGGTAATCACCGTCGCCCGAATCGGTAAAACCGATCTGGTCGCCTTCTTCATTTTCCACCTGTACGGCAGCACCCGGTTCGGGCATGTATTCCGGAAAAACGAGTCCGTCGCTCCGGGACAGATTGATGACCTGGGTTCCGGATCCATTTGAAAGCAGTGCATTGACCACCAGCATCCCTGTAAAAAGATCTGCATCCTCCGGATAATATCTCTCCACACAGGCCGGAAGGAAGGCAGCCAGGGCCATCAAGATCCCCACCCTCCTAATTGCTTTCATAATTGCCCAGTTTTACGTTCCAGGACAGGGTGAATACGGGGACCCCGATCACTGAGAATGCATATCCCCTCACAAAGAAATCCTCGGACCTGAAAAAGATCGACTGCGGGTTTTTCCTTCCCAGCAGGTTGTAAACATTGAAACTCCAGGTGGAATGCATCAGCTTATCCGCTTTCAGGTTTCCCTCTATGGTCAGGGACAGGTCCACCCTGAAATAGTCGGGGACCCTGAACTCATTGCGGGCATAATAATCAATATAGGCCACTTCCTTGATATAATACAGCGAAGCGGGGAAGGTTACCGGCCGTCCTGACATATATACCAGGTTGGAGGCCACAGAAAATCTCCGGCTCACATGGTAGTTGGCCACCACATTGAGAACATGGGGCCTGTCGTAATTCGAGGGGTATGGGTTACCGTGGTTGATGCTTTCGAACTCGGTATCGCCGGCCACCAGCATCTCGGAACGGGAAAGGGTGTAGTTGATCCAGCCGTTCAGTCTCCCCGAAGTTTTCTGCAGCATCAGCTCTGCGCCGTAAGCATTCTGGAGTCCCTGCAATACCTGCGTTTCCGTCAGAGGGATGTTGACAAAATCAGCCCCGTCCCTGTATTCAACAATATCCCTTGCGAATTTATAATACAGCTCCACGGATCCGGAAATCCCCATATCCGGGAAAATATGATATGCCCCTGACGAGAACTGATAACCAGTCTGCGGGTCAATGTGGTAATCGGATAATTTCCACTGGTCTGTGGGTGAAATGGTGACCGTGTTGCTGAGCATGAAAAGATATTGCCTCATCTGGTTAAAAGCCAGCTTAAAGGAGGTATTCTGACCGCTTTTGATATTCATGGCAAGCCTGAATTCCGGTCCCGAGTTGAACCGGACGGGACTGAATTTCCCGTAGGAAATCGAATCCACGATGGTGTTTACAGCCTTTGGTTTTCCGGGTTCGTACAGCATCACCGTTTCCGGTCCCAGCCTGGAATAGGAACTGTACCTGAATCCCCCGTACAGGCTGAGCCACGAGAGCAGGTTGATGTCGTCACTGATGAACAGGCTTCCCTCCAGGCCTTGCTCAAACCCGAGCTCCAGCCTTTTTCGGATGGAAGATGGGCCGAAAGGCTCAACCACACCACGATCGAGCCTGTAGAGGATCAGGCTCGAGCCGAACCCCACACTGTGCCTGAACGCGGGTACCCAGGTGAAATCGGCCAGGACCTCGTTGTGGTTTAACAGGTATTCATGGGAATAAGCCTTTGAGATCTCACTCTTGTCCACGTTGCAGAAACGGTACGTGGATGCGGTGGCGGTGACTTTCGAGGTAAGCGCCGGGGAGATGTTCCTGATCCAGTTCAGCGAGCCGCCACGGTTGGCATATTCATAATCGGTGAGGTCCGCGTACTTGAAATCATCGAAGCTCTGGTAATAGAAAAGCTGCAATGTGTTTTTAGTTCCGGGTTCAAAATTCATGGATGCGGCCACATCATAGAAAAAAGCATCGCTGTTGCTGATCTCCGGATCTTTGATGCGTTTCAGGATCCAGTCAGAATAGGAGGAACGGCCGCTCACTATGAAGGAAGAATGGTCCTTCCGAAGAGGCCCCTCGAAAGTCAGGTGTGCGGAGACCGGACTGATGCCTGCATGGGCGGTATAGATCCTGTTGTTCCCTTTCCGCGTAAGGATGTTGAAAACCGATGAGAGCCTGCCTCCGTAGTTCACGGGCACATTGCCCTTATAGATGGAAAAGTCCCTGATGATGTCCGGATTGAAGGCAGAAAAAAAGCCGAAAAGATGGGAGGTATTGTATACCGGGAGCCTGTTGATGTAGAATATGTTCTGGTCCACGCTCCCTCCCCTCACATTCACACCCGTTGAAGCCTCCCCTGCACTCGTGATCCCGGGAAGGAGCCTGGATATTTTGATCACATCCCGTTCGCCCATGAAAACGGGGAGTTGCTTCAGGGACTTCATACTGAAGCGCTCCACCCCGATATCCGTACTGCTGATATCCCTGTACTGCTCTCCCAGGATCTGGACCTCGTTCAGCGCAATTACCGCAGGGCTCATCTCCAGCTGGAATTCCCCGTCAGAATAAACCTCCAGCGCCGCACTCACTCTTTCCATCCCAATAAAACTGAACTGAGCTGAATACCTTCCGGGGGCAAGTGCCATGATCACATTTCCGTACTGGTCCGAAATGCTCCCTTTACCGGATTCCAGGATCACCATGGTGGCACCTGCCACCGGTTCGCCGGTCTCCACATGAATCAGTTTTCCTTTCACCCTTGCCACAGACCGGGAGGTCCCGGAAGAAGGATTGCCCACGGAAATGGTCCTTGTGATCTGTTCCGGGCGTGTCCCCTGTATATACTGCGAGCCGTTCATGCCCAGGTACTCCTGTCCCGCAACAGCACTACCCTGCCTTGCCTCCACCGACAAAATGTCCGGGAGCGTTGTACTGAGTCTGCTTTCCGGCAATATGACAATGACCGAGGAAGATATATAGCCATAGTGCAGCCCTGTGCCCTTCAGTACCTCGCGGATGGCCTCATCAGCGGTGACCGAATCGGCCACATAATCCACCCTCATCTCCCTGAACCATTCCGGCTGAAAATACAGACGGATCCCGCTGCGGGTCTCGAACTGATCCACAAACTCCTCAATAGTCGCACCGGACAGGTCAAGGCTTAGCTTGGTGCCCGTTTCCTGGGACAGCAGTCCGTTCCAGGTGAATAGCAACAGTATGATCGCAAGCTTACTGCGCCTCATCAGTAATAGCGTTACAATATTCCATCAGGGATTGCATCTGGCTTTCGGATGCGCTCCTCACGTTGATATGATGCCGGCGCATGAACTGCCTGATCAGTTTTTTATTTTCTGTATCAAATACCCGGTTGAAACTCCGGTTGCCCCTGTAGTTGTAAAACGCATGGCCCCACACCAGGTATGCTTCTCTGACCGGTTCGGTAAAATAATAATCACCGGCACCGGATGTGGCGTCCAGCCTGTATTCTTTTTTCCATGAATAGCAGCATGAGACCGGGCCTTCATGTATTACCTGGAAAAATCTCTCTTTCCCTTCCGGTCCTTCCATTTTTTTGAAACTGCGCCGGTCATCACTGAAAGCCTCCACCCGGGCACCGGGAAGCACCAGGCTGGAAGTCGCCCCGTAGACATCTTTATATTCGAGGACCAGCAACTGGTTATAGATATCATACCTGATCTCCTGATCCTCAAACACATTTCCCCCGATATGCAGGGTGGTTTTCCGCGGGGATGGCTCAAGGAAAGGATCCCCCTGGGATCGCGTATAGGGATAATAGTATTTTTCACCGTTGACCAGGCGGGGATCATTCCCGTATTTTTGATCGTACTGTTCCAGTTGAGCAGCGAGGGAACGGCCCTGAGACCAAAGAGGCTGGTATCCTGAAAAGCATATGACTGCTGCCAGGCACGAAATCCATATTTCCAGACTACGCTTCATCCCGGACCTTTTTGTTGGAGAAAACTTCGAATTTAATCAAAAAACATTCCGATTACCAGAAATCCGGCCTGATATGCGTGCTGTTCTCCAATAACCTGCAATCCACGCATTGTATTTTTACAACGCCGCATTTTGCCGCACCCTCTGCATTCGTGCAGGCATATACCTCGTCCGGTGAAAGTCTGTATCCCGGACCCGGGATCCTCACCGCACAGTATTCCGGATCCCGCTTTGTGTCGATTCCCTCCACATACTGCGCAAAGACACGCCTTTCGGTCATCCCCGACATGCTGAAATAACCCAGCACCACCTCATCCTCATTCCGGATATTGCATATATTGGAATGCAAAATGGCCGGTTGCCGGTCAAAAAACGTTCCCGATTCCTGGGAGGTGATTTTCAGCTCGTCCCAGTAATTGAAAGCCTCCTCACTTAACGAATATTGCCTTACCAGCAGGCTGTACCCCCAGTGCAGTTTCTGTTCCTTTGGGATATTGGGCACGAAGTTGAGCTGCTTTCGGATATAGCTTCCCTTTTCAAGCGTTGTCAGGGACAGGGTGGATATTTCAGTATTCTCATTGGTGATCCAGCATATCCTGCACCTGCTTGCTTCCGGGAGCGGACCGGCTCTATCGCTGACATTATACAGGGGCGGATTGTGGAATTCATATGTTTCCACCATGTCCCACCGCAGGTACCGGTAAGCATCGCTGTCATAGGTGAAGTCACAGTAGAACCGGACTCCCAATCCATCCCTTGTCCCATTTTCCTCAGCATCCGGATCAGGCTCCACCGCGTAATAGACAGAATCGATCTCCGGCACGGGTCGCAGCATCTCAAAATCGGATTCATATTCATTGCCATCGGGGGTGATCACATGCAGCCGGTAGGACATACCCGTCTGAAGAAAATCCCCCTCCAGCAGGCTCCCGTATTTCCCGTTCCCGGCATCTGAAAACTCCCGGTCGGTCCCGTCATCCCTGACCAGTACTGCGTAACAGCCCTGAACCGGTTCATATTTGGGTATCCGCAGGGTGGTGGACCGGCTGATCTTTATTTGCTGCACCCCCGGTCTGTCGGTCAGGTGGGCATTGATGACCAGGATGCCGGTTTTCAGGACTTCCTCTTCGGGATCATAGCGTTCCACACAGCCGGCCAGGATGATCAGGATCAGGAAAAGCCAGGCCGGGCGTTCGCTTCGCGGCAATGTCTGAAATAACATGCCCGAATTTATAAAACAAATGGGACATGGTTCATCCAATATTCGTAATTTCGGTCCGTCAATCACAGTTCGATGAGCCGCGGTTTCCTGAAGGTTTATTCTGCCATCACCTGGGCTACGATGGTGATCACTTCCGTTATCATCACGCCTTTTTTCCTGCTGGTGTGGATTTTTACCTTCTGGTGGGACAGGCGGCGGGTGGCGGCCCACTTCATGGGGACCTTCTGGGCATGGCACTACCAGTCGCTCGTACCCTTCTGGAAACTGCACCTGGAAGGCAGGGAAAAGATCCCGTGGAAACGCCCGGTGGTGCTGGTCTCCAACCACCGCTCGCTGATTGATATCCTGGCCCTGTACAAACTGAGAAGGCCCTTCAAATGGACCTCCAAAGCGGAGAATTTCAAACTCCCGTTCGTGGGCATGGTACTCTCCCTGACCAGGTCGGTGAGGATCCACCGCGGATCGGCCCGGGCCGGACTGCAGTTCCTGTCCCGCGCAGAGGAGGAAATGAAAAAAGGTTCCTCGGTCCTGATCTTTCCGGAAGGAACCCGTACGAAGACAGGGGTCATGAGGCCCTTCATGGACGGAGCCTTTGTGCTGGCGAAAAAAACGGGGAGCGGCATCATCCCCATTGTTCACACCGGAACCGAGAATACCTTTGACAGCGGTTCCTGGGTGCTGAAAGGTAGGGCGGATATTTTTATCCGGGTACTCGACGAGATCACCCCGGAGGAGGTGAAGCAAACGGAACTGAAAGATCTCATGGAAAAAACCAGGCAGATCATGGAGCGGGGACTGGCGGAGCTGGAACGGGAAAAGGCCGTCAAGGGCCGGAATTAACCATTTCCCAAAATCCCTGTGTTGAAAAATGAATGATGTACAGGGCGTACTTTTGGTTATATTTGTGCTGCAATTGGAGGCTTACAGGGAGATTGACATGATAGCGACTTATTCGGAAGAGACCATCCAGACACTTGACTGGAGGGAACACATCAGGAAACGTCCCGGTATGTATATCGGGAAACTGGGCGACGGTTCATCGCCGGATGACGGGATTTACCTCCTGCTGAAGGAGGTCATCGATAATTCCATCGATGAATATATGATGGGGTTCGGAAAGACCATCGAGGTGACCATCGACGAGCACAGGGTTACCATCCGTGACTACGGACGCGGGATTCCCCTGGGAAAGGTGGTGGATGTGGCTTCAAAAATGAATACGGGAGCCAAGTATGATTCCAAGGTTTTTAAGAAGTCAGTGGGCCTGAACGGTGTTGGGATCAAGGCGGTGAATGCACTCTCCTCCCATTTCACCATTGAATCCTTCAGGGAGGGTAAAGTGAAAGCAGCCGATTTCAGTGAAGGCAACCTGTTGAAGAACCATCCCCAGAAAAATGATCCCGGCAGGAACGGGACACTGATCACCTTTGAACCCGATCCCACCATGTTCGGGAAATTCAATTTCATGGACGAGTATGTGGAGGCGATGCTTCGCAATTATACCTATCTCAATACCGGCCTGACGATCATCTACAACGGGGAGAAATTCTCTTCAAAGAACGGGTTGCTGGACCTGCTGGAGGAGAATATGAGCGTGGAAGGCCTCTACCCCATCATCCACCTGAAGAACGGAGAGATCGAGGTGGCCATCACCCATGGCAGGCAATACGGCGAAGAGTATTTTAGTTTTGTGAACGGGCAGCACACCACCCAGGGAGGAACCCACCAGGTCGCTTTCAAGGAGGCGCTGGTCAAGACCATCCGGGATTTCTTCAAGAAAGATTTCGATGCTTCCGACATCCGGACCTCCATCATTGCTGCCATCAGCATCAAAGTGGAGGAACCTGTGTTTGAATCGCAGACCAAAACCAAGCTGGGCTCGAAGGACATCGCACCGGGCGGTCCTTCCGTAAGGAATTTCATCATGAATTTCCTCACCTCCAAACTGGATGACTATTTGCATAAACACGGGGAAACCGCCCATATCCTGCTCAGGAAGATCCAGGAATCGGAAAAGGAACGGAAGGCCATCTCGGGGATCAAGAAACTGGCCAGGGAACGGGCCCGGAAAGCCAATTTTCACAACAAGAAACTGAGAGACTGCCGCATCCATTATAACGGGAAAGATGACCGGAAGGAGGAAAGCACCCTGTTCATCACCGAGGGCGATTCGGCCTCGGGTTCCATCACCAAATCCAGGGATGTAAATACGCAGGCCGTATTCAGTCTCAGAGGCAAACCGCTGAATTCATTCGGGCTGACAAAAAAAGTGGTATATGAGAACGAGGAATTCAATCTGCTTCAGGCAGCCCTTGATATCGAGGACGGACTGGACGGATTGCGGTACAAGAATGTGGTCATCGCCACCGATGCGGATGTGGACGGGATGCATATCAGGCTGCTGTTATTGACTTTTTTCCTGCAGTTTTTTCCCAACCTTGTACGCAACGGACATCTCCACATCCTGCAGACCCCGCTTTTCAGGGTAAGGAATAAGAAAGAGACCATCTATTGTTATTCCGAAGAGGAAAGGGTGGCTGCGCTGAAATCCCTGGGACAGAATGCCGAAATTACACGTTTCAAGGGACTCGGAGAAATATCCCCCGATGAATTCAAACATTTCATCGGTCCCGATATCCGCCTGCAGCCCGTTCGCCTGAAAAAGGACGATGATCTGCACGATATACTGCGGTTTTATATGGGAAAAAACTCTCCCGAGCGACAGGATTTTATCATTGACAGGTTACGGGTGGAAGAAGATCCGGTAGAAGTGGCCTGACCGGACGGATCCGGGCCAGAGACGGAAGTGTACGGATCCGGTGCGCGCGCTGATCCGGTGCGCGTTCGGCGAATGACCACGAAGCATCATTGCAGATACAGATGACAGATTTCGATCATACTGCTTTTGACTCGAACAGTGAACAGGAACATCCCGGGGATGAGGTGAAGATCACCCATCTCACAGGCATGTATGAGGACTATTTCATCGATTATGCTTCCTATGTGATCCTCGAGCGTGCCGTTCCCCACATCACGGACGGGTTGAAACCGGTTCAGCGTCGCATCCTGCATGCCATGAAACGGATGGATGACGGCAGGTTCAACAAAGTGGCCAACATCATCGGGAGCACCATGCAGTACCACCCGCACGGGGATGCATCCATCGGAGATGCGCTGGTGCAGCTGGGGCAGAAAGAACTGCTGATCGACACCCAGGGAAACTGGGGAAATATTTATACAGGTGACGGGGCCGCTGCTCCCAGGTACATCGAAGCCCGCCTTTCCAAATTCGCCAATGATGTGCTCTTCAATCCGAAGACCACGGAATGGAAGCTGTCGTATGACGGCCGGAACAAGGAGCCCGTCACCCTCCCGGTGAAATTTCCCCTCCTGCTTGCACTGGGTGCAGAAGGGATCGCGGTGGGACTTTCTTCCAAGATCCTGCCCCATAATTTCAACGAACTGATCGACGCATCCATCAAATACCTGGAGGGAAAACCCTTTGTGCTTTATCCCGATTTTCCCACCGGGGGACTGGCGGAAGTGAGCAGGTACAACGACGGGGTGCGGGGAAGCGCCATCAGGGTCAGGGCAAAGATTGAGAAGCTGGATAATAAATCCCTGGTCATCAGGGATCTGCCTTATGGCAGAACCACGCTGAACCTGATCGAATCCATCGTGAAGGCCACCGAGAAAGGAAAGATCAAGATCAAGAAGATCGATGACAATACGGCCGAGTTTGTGGAAGTCGTGGTCCATCTTGCACCCAATGTATCTTCCGACAAGACCATTGATGCGCTCTATGCATTCACCGATTGCGAGGTGCCCATCTCTCCCAACTGCTGCGTGATCGAAAATGGCAAACCCAGGTTCGTGGGAGTCAGCGATGTATTGAGGATCAATACCGACCATACCAAGGAACTGCTCAAAAGGGAACTGGAGATCCGGCTGGAGGAATTGCAGGAAGACTGGCACCTCTCTTCCCTTGAGAAGATATTTATTGAGAAGCGGATCTACCGGGATATCGAGGAGTGTGAAACCTGGGAAAGCGTGATCGAAACCATCGACAGGGGACTTGATCCGTATAAAAAACTACTGCTCAGGGAAGTCACCCGCGAAGACATCATCAAACTTACGGAGATCAAGATCAAGCGTATTTCCAGATATGATGTCCTGCGGGCTGACGAATACATCAAGTCACTGGAAAAGGAGATGGAGGAAGTGAAAAACCACCTGGAGCATCTGGTGGAGTTCACCATCAACTATTTCAGACAGATCAAGAAAAAATACGGGGCCGGATTTGAACGGAAAACAGAACTGAGAAGCTTTGCCAATATCGAGGCTACCAAGGTTGTCGCCGCCAACCAGAAGCTCTACATGAATGCGAAGGACGGATTCATCGGGACGGGGCTCAGGAAAGATGAATATGTGTGTGACTGCTCCGATATTGATGACATCATTGTCTTTTTGAAAGACGGGAGCTTCATCGTATCCAAGGTTTCCGATAAACAGTTTGTGGGAAAAGACATCATTCATGCGACTGTCTTTAAAAGAAATGACAGGCGCACCATTTACAACCTGGCCTATTTTGACGGAAATACGGGCAAGGTGATGATCAAGCGCGCCCCCGTGACAGGGGTCACCCGTGACAGAACCTATTATATTGCCAAAGAACACAAGAACACCCGCATTCTCTACTTCAGTGCCAATCCGAATGGTGAGGCAGAGACTGTGAAAGTTTACCTGAAACCAAGGCCCCGTCTGAAAAACACCGTCTTCGAATACGATTTTGCGGACCTTGCCATCAAGGGAAGGGGAGCCATGGGCAACATCCTTACCAGGCATGCGGTTCAGAAAATCGTCATGAAGGAGAAGGGGGTTTCCACCCTGGGAGGCAGAAAGATCTGGTTTGATGAGGACGTGATGCGTCTGAATGTGGATGGAAGGGGCCGCTTCCTGGGTGAATTTTCCGGGGATGACAGACTGCTGGTCATCACCAAATCGGGCCATTTCAGGATTACCAGCTTCGATTTGAGCAACCATTTTGAGGATGACGCCTGGATCATAGAAAAATTCCGGCCCAGGAAGATCTGGTCGGCTGCATACTTTGATGCGGAAATGGATTATTATTATGTCAAGCGTTTCCACATCGAACCCACCGGGAAGTCCTCCCGCTTTATCGGTGATCACCCCGATTCCAGGCTGATCCGGATCACGGAGGTGGAATTCCCTCGACTGGAGCTTAAATTCGGCGGAAAGAACAAGGACCGCGATCCGGAAATCATTGAAGTGGCAGAATTCATCGCAGTGAAAAGTTACAGGGCCAGGGGAAAGCGGTTGTCCAAATACGAGGTGAAGGTGATCGAGGAACTGGCTCCCCTGGAGCAGGTCGAAGGTCACCTGCCCGTGGAAGAGCCACCGGCCAGCGAAGTGGAAGCACCGCCATCAGTTCCTGAAACCGGAAGCAAACCACCTCCGCCGGTCGCCTCCGGAGGAAAAGTGCGCAGGGAGAAGACACCAGCCCCGGAAAAACCGGTGCAGAAAAAACCGGAGCAGAAAAAGTCCGAACAGAAAAAG
>DSEO01000333.1 GCA_011056635.1 Bacteroides sp. | reverse complement strand
GATTAATTGGCTGTAACTCTTTCATTTTGATTGAGATTTAATGTTTAAGGTGATTATATTATTGTAGATCAAGCAGTTGATTGATTCTGGCTTTATCAAAGCCCACCACGATCTGTCCGTCTATTTCTGTTTGGGGAACCCCCTGCTGTCCGCTTTTTCTGACCATGGCCTCCGCCAGGGAGGGATCAGCGGCCACATTGACCTCGCGGAATAGCACATTGTGCGCTTTCAGATAAGTCTTCAGTGTGTTGCACCAGGTGCAGGCAGGGGTGGTGTATACAACCACCTGCCTGTATTTTTTCTGACGGTCTGCCGGAGCGATGCCGGGTCCCCTTCCGGTAAGCACGGATTCATAATGGGAAGCTGTCTGGCATCCTTTAACGATGCTTACGGCCTGTCCCCGCTTCAGCAGTACAAGACTGGGTGCTGTCCTTATGCCGAAACGGGGATGCACGTCCGTCACCCTTGACACATCCACCGTAAAAAGGGGGATGCCGTTTCCAGCGTTTATCTGCAAAAGATTTTTCAGTGCACACTCGCTCTGATCCGAACCGCGTCTGTAAATAAAGAGGAAGGATTTTTCCTTTCCCTGCAGGGCATTTTCAAGATCCGCGTAGGAGTGTATGTCAGTGGTATGCATGTCCGGTATGTATTCAGAGAATAACCAGGTACAAATGTAATGAAGTGATGGGAGGATTTCAGTAACTTTTGTCACACAGCGGGGCATAATCAACCCTGTTTCGCGACAGGGTGACCAGGCCTTTTCTTTCCATCTGCTTTAAAAGCCTGGAAATCACCTCCCTGGAACTGTTCAATGCGTGGGCGATCTGCTGGTGTGAGCCTTCATATACCATGGCCCCGGTGGATCTGAAACGGTCGGTAAAGAATTTTTCCAGACGCTCATCCATCTTCATGAAAGCCATGCTTTCGATGGTCTCCAGCAATTCATCAAATCTTTGCTGCATAGAGTGCATGACATATTCTTTCCACGTCTGGAACCGGGTCAGCCATTGGTCCAGGTTTTCAACGGGTACCAGGATGACCGATGTGGGTTCTTCGGTCACCGCCTTGACCCGGCTCCGGGTTCTGTCCATGCAGCAAATCAGTGAAACGGTGCAGACCTCTCCGGCCTTCAGGTAATACAGCAGGAGTTCTTTCCCCGCTTCGTCGGTCCGGCAGACCTTGATGAGACCCTCGATGACTATGGGGAAGGATCTGATGTACTGCTGTTCCCGGATCAGCTCCTGGTCCACCGGGAACTCCTTGTAGGTGCCTTCCCCGATCAGGGCCCTGCGAAGTCCGGCTTCAAAAAAAGGGAAGCGTTTCTTTACGGTTTCCTCCTCTACCATGACTTTTTTTGCGAAGGTAGAAAGAATGTCCGTACTAACGAAAGGTACCTGACTGAAGATTGATGGAAATGTTGTTGTCCGGAGGGGGGAGGTCATTGTACATTTCCCTGACCATTCTTTTTCTGAAACAGACAAGGAACCTCTCCAGCAGGCACAACCCTTCCACATCAACGGGCGGGTATCGGGGGATCTCATCGCCCTCACAGTGGGCCGCAAAAGCCTCCCCGATCTGGAATGCCACTTTTTCAGCGCTTTTGGGCCTGAAATGCCAGCTCAGCAGGAATTGTTCCACATGGCTGGAGACGCCTTTCTCGGCTGCATGTCTGGCATAACCGGAAAAATTCTCACCCACAGAAGGAATGGAGGCAATGGTCAGGGTTTCAATATGCATGCTATCCCCTGCAATCTCAATTCTCCTGAGGGGACAGGGGTAGGTGACCAGCGATCCCGTTTCCACATCAAACAGGAATGTGTCGTCGGTCCATTTTTTCAGGGTGATGTCATTGGCATGGAAGTGACCCGTCAGCACGACTTTCACACCATGTTCCGCCAGTAACCTGGCCACCCGCTTGTGATCGTTGACCACATACCTGCTGAAATATCTTTTTTGTCCCCTGAAATGTTCCAGGACCCCGTAGTGCATGATGACGATCTTTCTCTTTTCCCGGGCACCGGGCAACTCCATCACCGCTGCCAGCCACCGGATGGTTTCGCGACCGATTTCCCCTTCCCTGGCTGGATGACCGGATGGATCGCCGAGATGAGAAAGCGAGGGATCCAGTCCGACGATCCAGAGCCCATCCACCGGTTCGGCAACATAACTGAGTGAACACGAATCGCGCAGGATCGCTTCACCGTATCCGTAGGGAGCATAGATCTCCCTGAAACGGGCTGCATCCACGTATTCCTCCCTGTTCGTCATGTTTCCGTCGGGGGACAATGCCCCGGTATTCCGAATATCATGATTCCCGGGGATCACATACACCTGCATCCCCTGTTCCTCCAGGAATGCCAGATGGTCCGCAAACCCCATGTGCGAGACCATTTTCCCGTCCCCTGTCAGGTCGCCCGGTATCAGGACCAGTTCCGCACCCGAACGGAGTGTCATCTGCACTGCTTCTTTGAGAATCGCATCGCTTTCGACCAGCAGTTTCAGATTCTCCCCGGAGGTGTCACCGGAGGAAACAATGTCTTCACAAAGGGAAGGATCCAGGTAATGGGGATCGCTGAATACGACCCAAGAGGTCCTCAGGCCGGGAATGGAATCTTCCGCATACGGGGGAAGTCCCCCGCTCAGAAGCAACGAAGCAAGCCACAGCTGTTTGATCAGATAAATCATTCCGGGACGTTTTTACTTATAGGGACGCTTGCTCCTGATCTTTCCCGGGCGCTGATCGAGGGGATTGCTCTGCCTGCGCTGCAACATCCGGGCATAAAGCATCAGCGCGATGCCGGCAAAAAACGGACTGTAAACCAGGATCTTGGAGCGTCCGGCCAGGAAGAGTCCGCCGTTGGAGGATACGGTGATCAGCAATCCCGCTACGGCCAGTATGATCCCGGCCCAGTAAATCTGCCTGGAGCGTTTGCGGTTCAACCGGTTGACCTCGGCCCGGAGGACCCTGTCGTCAATCTGCCTGACAGCCTCGGTGACCGCATCGTCAGAGAGTCCGGCCTCCCTTAATTGCGACCGGATCTCGCTGTAGCTCTTCCCTTCCAGTTTTTGTTGCACATATTCCTCCAATGTGCTTTCAGGCAATGGTTCCATCTGCTCTGAATTTCTGACTGCTTCGACGATAAAGGTACAACAGGTCACCCTGAAAACAAAGCACTTTTGTGCAGTTACTTTCCCAGGAATTTACGCTTTGTTCCCCGTGTGGCATCGGAGGCCAGGATATTGCCTCCGCCCCAGGAAAGGCCGGATTTCCTGTCCCTTCACCTGGCGCTGATCTCACGGCTGGAGTAATTGAGTACTTCGGTTTGCTGCGTGGGACCACCAGCAGGAAGCAGTCTCCGAAGCGGGCTGTGAATGAAAGTGATCATGAATGAAAGGGTGAGGAGCACAAAGAACAGGATATTCCTGATCCTTTTGAAAATCAGCAATAACAGGGAAATCAGGTCCACTGCCAGGATCACCCAGATCAGGATCCAGATGTAATCCACGGCCCAGGTGTAGAAGGGAAGGGAAAGAAATGAGAGGATGGCCAGCAAAAGCTGTAGCCCGCTGAAAGCGATAAACCAGCTGTACCTGTTCCGGCCCCCGCTGCCCTGGGACAGCCTTCTCTGCCTGATGAAGTAAAGGAAAACGACCAGCGAAAGGATCACATAACTGAAGATCATCAGATCCACGCTGTGCCCGTGCGTATTGACACGGTAGTTGACCACCAGGAAGAAAAGGATGAATCCGCTCATCACGAGCAGTGCGGAAAGCAGGGTGCCGGCACCCAGCCATATGTTGGAGCGGTGGTGTCTGTGCGAGCGGAAAAAGTCCAGTGAAAGGAGGATCAGGGTGGTCCCCATGGCCATGAACGAGACCGCCGACATAAACTGGCCCGTACGGAAGGAAAAGAGCCAGCTGACGGCGAACAGGCCGAATGTGACCCACAGGAACAGTTTGATTCGGTAATACCGCGCATTCAGGATCCCCTGGTACTGGCCGGCGGTGGCTTTGATCTCTTCTCCGCGGGTTTTTGCGAAAACCTGGTCCCATGCCTCCTCTTCACCGATCCCCTGGTCCAGCATATGCTCCATGTCACAGGCAATATGGTCGCCCATTTCCGACTGAAGGTAGCGGTTCCTGATCCCCTGCTGTTCAAGGGCTTTTTTGATCCTGTCGATGGTTGATGGCTTGAGTTTCATGCGTTCCGGTTTTCTGGTGGATTGCAGAATGCCTGCAATGCATCCAGGAATTCGTACATTTCCACTGTTTGTTCAAAGGCTGCTTTTCTGCCCCTTCTTGAAAGCGTGTAGTACTTTCTCAGGCGGTTGTCAACTGCCTGTGAAGATGTTTCCAGGATTCCTTCGGATTCAAGTTTATGAAGCACAGGGTATAATGCACCCAGTGTAAGTGCGATCTTGCCGCCTGTCTGTTCCCTGACCACCTGGGTGATCTCATACCCGTACATCCTTTCCTTCTGGAGGAGCAGGTGCAGGATAATGGGCCTGATCATGCCTTTGATGAGGTCTTTTCCGATCATACTTCTCTGCTATTCCATGTCCCAGAATGAAGCGCATTTTTCTTTTTCGGCAATTCTCAATACCGAAAAACCTAGCGCAATCGCTCTGCTGAAGTCTTCACATCCCGACTCTTTGTCGCCCAGTTCATACCTGGCCATTCCACGCAGGAAATAAGCATTCTTATGATTGGGATCGATGGATATGGCTTTGTTACAATCCGATACAACTCCTTCCAGATCACCGGGGAATCTTGTTCCGGCCCTGTTTACATACACACCTGCATTGAACGGATCATGCCGAAGATATACATCAAAATCTGCTTTCGCCTGTTCTGGTTGACCCAATGCCATATAGATTCTTGCCCGGTTTAAATAAGATCCTGGTTCCGGCGAGGTTGATATTTCTTTTTCAAGGATCGCAATCAGGTTCTCGAAATCAGGTCTCGTCCAGAATCCCATGGTCTGATTGATTCTTCCAGCACAATCGTCTTCAAGTAAGTCGAATGTTAGGTAATAATCTGTATGATGCACTTTATAAAGACCTTCACCCGGGCACATTTGCCCTTCCTGATCTGTAAACTTGATTGTATCTCCGTTTAGTGCATAAGCGGTAATGACGTCGATCGATCCGTCATTTCCAAAGTCAGCCTCGGCCATCCCGTTGTTTTTGAGGTTTAAACCAATTGGACCTGAATGTCCAATCCTTACCCAATTACCGGTCACCGGGTGATCGTTCGTCGCATCATGCAGGCTTTTTGTCTGAGTACTTTGATTGTAAGCAGACAATGATCCGGTCGTCAACAAAGCCAGGAGTATCAATTTTATGTTCATCTTACTGTTTTTTCAATGAATGTATTTCGCAAGTTACATACGGTATTTGACAAATATATATAAAAAATATTTATATATAAGTAACTAGCATATAAAAATTATTGTATATAGATATACGGGTGGCAACTCCCGGGGCGGGACCGGGTATCATTCCCGGATCTCGAGCTGGCTCTGGCCGATCCGCTGAAGGGCTTCCTTCAAAGAAGCTTCGGGTTCGATGGTGTTGTGGACGCCCCAGAATGCGGGATCAAACACAAAGGGCTGGTCGGCCATCACAATATCTGGCCTCACCCGGTCTGCCAGGTTGATCTTCAGCCTTTCGCCCGGCACCACATCGGTAATGGCCATTTCGATGGTGATCCGGTACCGCGGGCCGATCCACTGTCTTTTTTTACGGACCTTCATTTCCACTTCGGCCCGTACCTGGCTGATATGGTATGTGCCGTCAAGTTCCCTGTAGTCCACATGGTACCTGGCAAAAACGGGACGGATCCGGATCTTCGGGGAGCTGCTCACAAGAAAAAGGCCGGGTTCTTTCTGGATCAGATCCGGGTTAAATTCAAAATCAGCGGCCAGGATGGCCAGGGTTTCCTGATCGAGATAGAGCTTGCCCCGGAACATCAGGTCCGTAATGTGGCTTTTCTGCCGGAAACTGATCACATAGGCCAGCCTCTCCCCGTAGGTCATGATATCCGTAAACTCCAGGTCGTAGAGTTCCTGGAACTCATGTGTAAGGAAATCGGGACGGTTTTTGACCACATCCAGGGTCAGGGAGGTGTAGATGCCGGAGCGGAGTTTGACCATGACCGTGTCCTCCGTGCTGACATCCGTGATCTTCATCCCTTTTCTGATGCTGACCTGGTCGCCCGCTGACAGTGGCGTATAGGGTCCCTTGGCCACATCCAGCACAGCTTCCGAATAGAGCATATAATGATCGTTCCGTTTCACAGATTCCCTGTAGAATGCGGTCATGGTGGAGTGGTCATTCAGATAATTACCGGCAATCCCCTGAAGGGCTTTCCGCCAGAGGATCACCGGGTCCGTATACCTGATGACCACTTCCTGCAGGGGGATGGTTTCCTTTTCCAGCTCGACGATCAGTTCCCCTTCAAGCGGGTAGTTGACCGGCAAGAACCTCCTGCCGTATCCCATGTAGGAAAAAACCAGCAGGGGGTCCTGGAGTTCCGGCGGCAGTTTGAAAGAGAATTCTCCCTCCTGGTTGGAGATGGACCCGAGACTGCTGCCGTAAAGCGCGATGGTTGCATAGGGCAGCGGTTTGCCGGACCTGCTGTCCACAACCCGGCCTTTTAAGATCGGGCGGTTTATTGCTGCATGGAATGGAGAAGGCCCGCTGTCGTTTTTCTTGAAGATTACAATGTTGCGGTCGATGATCCGGTATGCGAACCGGGACTGCCGGAGGAGGGAATCCAGTGTTTCTTCCAGGGGAAGCCCTTTCACATGGAACCTGACCCGGTTTTCCCCGCTGATCAGCGACGCGTTATAGGTGAAATAATAGCCGGTCTGGAGGGTGATCTCATCCAGCACCTGCCGGACGGTCCTGTTCCTGGCATCCATGGTAATGGGGATCTCCGGAAGTCTCTCCTGGCAGAACAGGAGGGGGGAGAATCGGGGGAATGTCAGAAACAGGAACACGGTCAGAAGTGGAAGACCAGACAGATGCCCCATTTTTCTGTGCCCCATGGCGGGATTTTAATTATTTATCAGATAATAGGTGTTTTGCTCCTTTCGCAGGGTCATCCCAAATGCCGTGGCAATGGTTTCCAGGATGGCATCGATGGATTGTTCGCTGTATGTGGAAGTGAGCCTCAGGGACCGCAAATCCGCATTCTCTGCAATGATCTCCACATGATAGGCTTCTTCCAGTTTCCCGATGACCCGGTCAAGCTCCGCATTTACAAATTTAAAATCTTTTGTTTTCCAGGCGATATAATTTGGATCTTCCTGCACCGTACGGGTCAATTGCGTGGCTTCCGTCCTGCCCATTTCTCCTTCCTCCAGGGTGATGAACTGCCCTGAATTTTCCACGGACATCCTCACCCTGCCGGTTTCCACAAAAACCTCCACTTCCGGTGATCGATCCGATTGCCTTACGTTGAAGGATGTTCCCAGCACTGAGACCACAACATTTCCCGAACGCACCGTAAACGGATTGACCGGATCGGACATCACCTCGAAAAATGCTTCCCCGTTCAGTTTCACGGTGCGGTTTTGTTCAAAGTCCGAGGGATAGCTGATTTCCGCATCCTGGTTTAAAAAAATCCTGCTTCCGTCAGGAAGGTCTACCGTGTTCACTCCCCGGGCGGCCATGTGCGTTTCCACTCCATATTTATCCACATTCCTCTTGACCCCGAACCAGAGCAGTGGTCCTCCGACAGCCAATAGCAGCAGGATTACTGCGGCCACCCTGAGGAAGGGAGTTATCTGCCTGTCTGGCGGTCCCACGGGATTTTTTCCAAGTAATCCGTCTTCCCTCAGTTTTTTCTGAAGCCGGCTCCATGCCTCCCCGGTATTCCTTTCCGTACCCGGCGTTCCCGCATGAAAATGTTTCCAGGTCTCTTCCATTGCTTTTAGATCCGATATATGCTGATTGTTGTTTTCAATTGTCTTCCTGTATTCCATTTCCTCCAGCATGTCCATTTCACCGGCCAGGTATCGGGCCAGTTCGCTCCATTTATTTGCTCTTTTGTTCATGGCACGCTTTTATTGTCCGTATTTTTCCAGGCTGTTTCTCAAGGCTTTCAGTGCCTTTCCCATATGGGCTTCCACCGTTTTCACCGAGATGTCCAGCTTCCCGGCGATTTCTTTGTACTTAAGTCCTTCCTGGCGGTTCAGCCGGAAGATCTCCCTGGTTCGCCCGGGAAGTCTTTCAATGGTCCTGCTCACCAGTCCGGTTACTTCATGGTACTGCATTTCTTCCAGTGGATCCGGTGAGCCAACAGGTTGTTCAAACGGCTGCAATTCATCCAGGAGCAATTCCCGGCGGTGTTTTCTCAGGTACATCATCGCGTTGTTGTACACCGAGCGGTACAGATAACTCTGCCAGCTCACGGTGATCCAGAGAGATTCCCTGTTCTTCCATACGTTATAGAACACGTCCTGAACGACTTCTTCCGCCACTTCTTCCTTTCTCAACAGGCTTATCGCGTAACTGCACATCCCGGGATAGAACCTGTAAAAGAGCTTCTCAAAAGAGGCCAGGTCTCCTTTTCGTATCCTTCTCAGTTGCTGTTGTTCGCTCAGGATCATGATAATAAGTAGAAAGCGCTGTCCTTGTGTGGCTTGTACAGGGATGGTAAAGTTACACAATTCTTGCGGACAGCGCTTTGATGTATATTTGGCTGCCTGATGTGCCAATCAGCTGTTCCTCCTCAGGTATCTCCGGTTCAGGCGCTGAATGGCACTTTCAATGGACTGGTCAGGTTCAATCAGGTTGTACCCTTCCCAGAAATCCTGGTCGAAGAAAATGTAAACCTTCTCGTTCATCACATCGCTGCTTTTGAACCTGTCCTTGCCCGCAAATCTTTCAATGCCCTGGTAGGTCCGGTCTGTGATGGCCAGTTCCGACATGGTGGAATAGGTCGTATTGAAAAGTTTCTTCTTCCAGTCCACTTTGAATCTGACCTCTGCCCGGGCATAGCTGAAATACCAGCGGTCTTCCGAAATGGTATACTTGGCCCTGTACACCGCTTTCTCAGGAATGATGGTCATTCCCAGGGGCTTTCTCCGGATGAAAAGCCTTGCTGCTTCCTCAGCATTCTCCGTATTGAGTTCAAATTCGGCTTCGGTTATGGCCAGCTTCTCCATATCGATATACAACTTCCCCTGATAATAGGGATCGTCCACATAAAATTTCTGGTTGAAAGAAACCACGTAATGCAATTGATCATTGATGGTGATCACGTCACTCAGATAGAAATCATAGATCGCCGCATACTCTTTGCTGAGCAGGATATAGGGATTTTTTACGATGTCAAGCAGAATGGTGGTATTGGGTCCCCCCTGCAGTTTGAAAAGTACCGTATCCATTTTCTCCACATCGGCACTTTTCCTGCCTTTGAATAATTTGACCTGGTCGATCTGAAATTCGTTGGAGTAGGCACCCTTGAATATATCGATCACGGCTTCCGAAATGGAGACATACCGCCTTCCCCGCTGAATGGTTTCCCTGTAGAACCCACGCATCATCATGGGTTCTGAACTGTAATTGTCCTTGACACTGCCAAGTGCGTTCATGATCAGTTCCAGCGCGTTCTCCGGCCGGATGGTGATCTCCCGCAGCTGAATGGAAGTCGGGTCAAGGGTGATGGTTGGTGACCGGTTTCCCCTGAACTCATCCAGCGAAACATTTTTGTTGCTGTACCCGATGTAGGAGATCTTCAGGTTTGAAACATCCGAGTCTTTGCCCAGTTTGATGATGAATTCCCCGTCGATGTTGGTCACGGTGGCCACATTGCTTCCCACTGCCTCGATAGTGGCAAACGGTAGGGACTTGCCGTTCTGTGCATCGATTACCTTTCCCTGGTAAGAAACGAAATCAAGCGAGTCGGTGGCAGCCTCTTTCCCTTCATAAGCTGCATAGCCTGTGATCCATGAGAAAAGCAAGGCTCCCATGACCCAGGTTGCTTTTTTGAATGCTATTTTTTTCATGTTTTCGGTTTTATGATCTGTGATTGGACATCTAACCTTAAGATGCACCAGTTTCCTTTTACCCTACGTTTCTTAAGGGAAAATTCATTTCCGATGAGGGAAATCCCCTTTTGCGGGGCTGTCCTGAAGGTCCTGTGGCAGTAATAGGGGCAGCTAATCTTTCTCGGAAGACTCCGATCCCTCTCCCGGGCCACCATCCTGCTTTGAGATCCGGAAATCCCGTTTGATGAACCGGATGAAATCCCGGTTCAGCCGCCTGCTGTCCTCCCTGGGCATTTTCAGGAACCGCTTGAGCAGCCGGTTGTCGATGAGCTCGGTCAGCAGAAAAAATTCGCAGAGGGTAATATACAGATCCTTCAGGTCAAAGGTGTAAAAAGGCCTGATGGTCACATAGTCGAGCGAGCCTCCCCAGAATGCATTGTCGATCAGATTGGCCGCCAGTCCGGCCAGAAAGAGATGGATAAAGCCGTTGATCCAGAAACTGTTCCTTTTTCTGTGCACATAGAACCGCCACACTTCGATAAACAGGACACCGATAATACTGAATAAAATAATGTTCAGCAGGTGGGATCCCTTTTTCAGGCCCAGCAAAACCCAGAGATAGGAGCCCAGCGTGTTCTGGTTGGGCTCTATGAAGAAAACCGGACGGATCAGGGGAATGGAGATGGATTCCCAGTCCAGTGAGAAGAGGTAGGCTTTGATGCCCTGATCGATTCCGACCGCCACCAGCAGAAAGATCCAGTTGATCCCTTTTTTTACCCTGAAAAGGTCCTCCAGGGCAGTGGCCGCAAGGGCAATGAACGAAAGAAACAGGGCCGGCAGCAGAAAGAACTTCCAGAGGTAATCCGGGTCCGTTACCCGTCCCGACACCGCATAGATCACCATTACCGCCAGCCAGACCACAAAAAAAATGGAAAAATTCCTCAGGTATTTGTTGCGCATTTTACTGATTTTTCTGGCACAACGAAAGTAACAAATTTGGAGAAATTAAAATCTTTCCTTTAATTTGCCATGTTCAAAGATGATCCCATGCGGATAATTTGCACAAACTGGTGGTGGCAGTTCTATTTCCGAAAAGCCGGAGAATAGACCAGGCCCCTTTTTGTGTCATACAATACAATAAATGGCCTCCGCTCCGGCGGGGGCTTTTTTTTGGGATAAACTGAAAGACATGGAAAAAATACCTGTTCAGATCGAGTCGCGGAAAATCCTGGCCGATATCATTACACCAGTAAGTATCTATTTGAAAATAAGGGATATATATCCTGACTCCCTGCTGCTGGAGAGTTCTGACTATCACAGCAGGGAGAATTCATTCTCCTTTATCTGCATGGACCCGCTGGCGGAGTTCCGTGTGGAGGATGGCGTGATCCGCATGCGTTGGCCCGGCCCGGAATTCGAGGAAGTCAGGGTGAGCGGCAAGGATCGTGTGGCGGACCACCTGGAGCGATTTCTGGCATCCTTTGACTTGTCCGGCAGTAAGGATGAGACGTTCATTGACGGCCTGTTCGGATACTGCACTTACGATGCGGTGCAATATTTTGAAGAGATCCGGTTCGAATCGGAGCTCCCTGAAAAGGAGAAGATCCCCGAGATCCGCTACAATTTTTTCAGGTTCATCCTGGCCATTAACCACCATACCAATGAGCTGATCCTGTTCGAGAACATCGTGAATGGAGGTCCCGGTCAGATTGAGCGGGTGACCGCCCTGTTGCACAACCGCAATATTGCCACCTATGGATTTGATACCAGGGGCAGGGAACGTTCCAATATGACGGATGAAGCATACCGCCGGATGGTCACACGCGGGAAAGAACATTGTTTCCGGGGGGATGTCTTCCAGATCGTACTTTCCAGGCAATATTCCCAGACTTTTTCCGGTGATGAGTTCAATGTTTACCGCGCCCTGCGCTCCATCAATCCGTCGCCTTACCTGTTCTATTTTGATTACGGTAATTACAGGCTTTTCGGTTCATCTCCGGAGGCCCAGATCCAGGTGAAAGGAGGGAAGGCCGTGATCAGTCCCATTGCGGGGACTTTCAGGCGGACCGGGAATGATCTTGAGGATCAGGAGCTGGCCCGCCGGCTTGTCCAGGATGAGAAGGAGAATGCAGAGCACATCATGCTGGTGGATCTGGCCAGGAATGATCTGAGCCGGACAACGAAGAAAGTGACCGTGGAAGAATTCCGCGAGATCCAGTTCTATTCCCATGTGATCCATATGGTTTCAAAGGTCTCGGGTGAATTGTTACCCGGTGCCAGTACCATCCGGATCATGGCGGAATCTTTTCCGGCGGGGACGCTTTCGGGAGCACCCAAATACAGGGCCATGCAGCTCATCGACCGGTATGAGGGGAAACGGAGGGGGTACTACGGGGGAACCCTGGGTTTTATCCGGTTCAACGGGGACATCAATCATGCCATCATGATCCGTTCCTTTTTGTCCCGCGACCATGTGCTCTATTACCGGGCCGGCGCGGGAATCGTGTCCGAATCCACCGAGGAAGGTGAATTACAGGAGGTCAGCCACAAACTGGCCGCGCTCAAGTCAGCCATCGAAATGGCCAGGGGCATCAATCAGAATCGTTAAACACATGCTGCATGAACATACTGGTGCTGGATAATTATGACTCATTCACCTACAACCTGGTACAGTACCTGGAACGGTTGCCGGGATTGAGGGTGGATGTGAGGAGGAATGACCGCATTTCACTGGAAGAGGTGGCTGCCTATGAAAGGATACTGATCAGTCCGGGTCCGGGAATCCCATCAGAAGCGGGAATAACTGTGGATCTGATCAGGGCGTACGGCGCAGCCAGGAGCATCCTGGGTGTCTGCCTGGGGCACCAGGCCATTGCGGAGGCTTACGGGGGGACCATCAGGAACCTGGAGAGGGTGTACCATGGAGTGGGGGGCCGGGTAAAACAGATGGTGAATGATGAGCTTCTTTTCAGGGGCGTTCCGGAAGTTTTCGACGCCGGTCGTTATCATTCCTGGGTGGTTGAAAAGGAGACGCTCCCGCCGGTACTGGAAGTAACCGCCGAGAACAGTGAGGGGTACATCATGGCGCTCAGGCACCGCGAGCATGATGTGCGGGGGGTCCAGTTCCATCCCGAGTCGGTGCTTACCGAATATGGAGGCCAGATGATCCTGAATTGGTTAAGGGGCCAGAAGGTTCGGGAGTCAGAAAATGATCAATACAGAAAAAGATGAAAGATACACTGCTCTACCTGTTCGACTACAAGACACTGCACAAGGATGACGCCAAACGGATCCTCAGAAACATTGCGGGAGGTACCTACAATGAAGCAGAGATCGCGGCATTTATTTCCGTCTACCTGATGCGCAGCATCACCGTGGAAGAGCTAACGGGTTTCCGGGATGCCCTGCTGGAACTTTGTCTGCCCGTTGACCTTTCTGAATTCAACACCATCGATATGTGCGGGACCGGGGGAGATGAAAAGCATACGTTCAACATCTCCACCCTTGCAGCATTTGTGGTGGCCGGTGCAGGGGAGAAGGTGGCCAAGCATGGAAATTACGGGGTGTCATCGGTCTGTGGTTCTTCCAACCTGATGGAATATTACGGTTACAGGTTTTCAGGCGACCGGGATAAGCTCAGGCGTGAGATGGACCGTTGCAACATCTGTTTCCTCCATGCGCCCCTTTTCAATCCCGCCATGAAGAACGTGGCACCCGTCCGCCGCAGTCTCCGCATCAAGACCTTTTTTAATTTGCTGGGCCCCATGGTCAATCCATGTTTTCCGCAGAACCAGCTTGTGGGAGTTTACAGCCTCGATGTGGCGAGGCTTTACAACTATATGTACCAGGAATCCGGAAAGCAATACTGTATCATTCATTCCCTGGACGGGTACGATGAGATCTCCCTGACCGGCGGTTTCAGGGCAATGACCGCCGGCACCGAACGTTCGCTTTATCCTTCCGACCTGGGACTTTCGCCTGTGCTGCCCGCCGATATTTACGGGGGAGCTACTGTGGAAGAGGCTGCTTCCATCTTCAGGAAGATCCTGGAAGGAACGGGGACCCGGGCCCAGAATGAGGTCGTCATAGCCAATGCGGCTTATGCACTCTACTGCATGGATGAATCGCGGGGAATCGAAAAAAGCCTGGAGCGTGCCAGGGAGTCGCTGAAATCGGGTTCAGCGTGGAAAGCTTTCAGACAACTGGTAGAAAATCAATAAGATGAATATACTGGATACCATTGTGGAAAATAAACGGGTGGAGATCCTGAAGCGCAGGAGGAAACGGCCCGTTTCCAACCTGAAAACCTTTGCGGGCTACGGGGGAAAGACCAACGCCATCGATGTGCGGGGACTGGGCGAGAGACCCGGTATCATTGCAGAATTCAAGCGAAGGTCGCCTTCAAGGGGTTCCATCAACGCGTATGCGGATCCGGTCACCGTGGCCGGGGGATACCGGGAAGCGGGGGCGGTTGCCATGAGCATCCTGACCGACCGCAGTTTTTTTGGCGGCTCATTCAGGGACCTGCTGGACGTGCGTCTGGCCTATCCCGATCTGGTCCTGCTGAGAAAGGATTTTATCATCGATCCCTATCAGATTCACGAATCCTCCGCCTACGGGGCGGATATGGTATTGCTGATCGCCGCCATCCTGGACAGGCGGCAGGTGGAAGATCTTGCTCTGGAAGCCCAGGCGCTCGGTCTTCAGGTGCTCTTCGAGGTGCATGACCGGGAGGACCTGGACAAGTACCATCCTTCCATTTCCTTTGTGGGGGTGAACAACAGGGACCTGAAAACATTCAGGGTGGATACGGGGAGAAGTACGGAACTGATACGCCATTTGCCTGCAGGGGTCATTCCGGTTTCGGAAAGCGGGATCGGAAGTACCGGGGATATGAAGACCCTCCGGAAAGCAGGCTTCAGATTGTTCCTGGTGGGAGAAAGACTGATGGCTCAGAAGGATCCCGGTGCGGCCTGCCGGGAACTGATCGGACAAATGATGAACGAATGGACGGATCATTGAAAATAAAGGTATGCGGACTGCGGGATCCCGGTAACATTGAACTGGTATGCCGGCTGAATCCCGATTTTGTGGGTTACATCTTCTACCCGCGATCAAAGCGTTATGTGGGAGCCCGTCCGGATCCCGCCATCTTCCGGATCCCTGCGAAGCCGGTGAGGAAAGTGGGCGTATTTGTCAATGAAGAGATCACCGTTGTGCGGCGGAAATTCGAAGAATACGGACTGGACATGGTGCAGCTGCATGGATCGGAACCGCCGGAATATTGCAGGGATCTATCCTTCAGCGGGGTCCCGGTCATCAGGGCCCTCACCCCCGGCCGGATCGCACTCCAGGCTCAGATCGCCGCTTATGCACAGATCGCCGGGCACTTTCTGTTCGACCGGGGCGGAAAGGAATTTGGCGGCACGGGAAATAAGTTCAACTGGGATCTGCTTCGCACATATTCGGTTCCCGTCCCCTTTATCCTGAGCGGAGGCATCGCCCCAGAGGATGTCAGCCGGATCGGCAAGCTGGACCACAAATGGCTGTACGGGGTGGATCTGAACAGCCGGTTCGAGTCTGCTCCCGGGATCAAGAAGGTGGATTTGCTGAAGCATTTTATTGCAGGAATCAGACAAACAGAAAAATGATGAGATTCGAAACGGACCATCGGGGCTTTTACGGGGCTTTCGGGGGAGCATATATCCCCGAAATGCTTTACCCCAATATCAGGGAACTGGAGGAAAATTACCTGAGGATCATCCATTCAGATGGATTCCAGGAGGAGTTCAGGCGATTGCTGAGGGATTTTGCAGGAAGGCCAACCCCCCTGTATGAGGCCCTGCGCCTCTCGGATTACTACGGGGCCCGTATTTTTCTGAAGCGGGAGGATTTGAACCATACGGGGGCCCATAAGATCAACAATACGGTGGGACAGATTCTGGTGGCCGGGCACCTGGGGAAAAAGCGGATCATTGCGGAGACCGGGGCGGGTCAGCATGGAGTGGCAACTGCAACCGTTTGCGCAAGGGCCGGATTGGATTGTATTGTCTACATGGGTGCCCTGGACGTGGAACGGCAGGCCCCCAACGTAAAAAAAATGAAGATGCTCGGGGCGGAGGTGGTTCCCGTACAATGTGGTAACAAGACCCTGAAGGACGCCACCAACGAGGCCATCAGGGATTGGATCAACCATCCGGTGGATACGCATTATATCATTGGCTCGGTGGTCGGCCCTCACCCTTATCCCGACATGGTCACCCGTTTCCAGTCGGTGATCTCCGGGGAGATGAAACGACAGCTGAAGGAGAAAACGGACCGGGATTATCCCGATTACATTCTGGCCTGTGTGGGTGGAGGGAGCAACGCTGCAGGGGCATTCTACCATTACCTGGAACAGTATGCAGTGAACCTGGTATCGGTTGAGGCAGCAGGTAGGGGTATTCACAGCGGTTTCACGGCGGCTACTTCACTGCTGGGGAGCCCGGGGATCATTCACGGGAGCCGGACCCTCCTCATGCAGGATGAGGACGGTCAGATCCGGGAGCCTTATTCCATCTCGGCAGGACTCGATTATCCCGGGGTGGGACCACTTCTCGCATGGCTGGCGGGGACCGGAAGGGCTTCTGTGTACGCAGCCACCGACGAGGAAGCGCTCCAGGCTGCCCTGCTGTGTGCCCGCAAGGAGGGCATCATCCCGGCACTGGAAACCGCCCACGCCCTGGCGGCTCTGGAAATGATCCCCTTCAGGCGGGAGGACGTGGTGGTGGTGAATCTTTCCGGACGGGGAGACAAGGACATGGAAACGTATATTGACAAACTTGGCATATAGGAGGACTGGCAGTGAACAACATTGATCTTTTATTCAAAAACAAGGAAGAAGGGATACTTTCGGTCTATTTGACCGCGGGATATCCTGCGTTGAACGACACAGCGGCCATCCTCATGTCCCTGCAGGAACACGGGGCCGACCTGGTTGAGGTGGGGATCCCTTTTTCGGATCCGCTGGCAGACGGACCGGTCATCCAGCAGAGCAGCCAGGTGGCCCTGGGCAATGGCATGACCCTCCAAATCCTTTTTGAGCAGCTTGAGGGGATCCGGGGGAAAGTACGCATCCCGCTCATTTTGATGGGTTATCTCAATCCCATCCTGCGGTTCGGTATGGAGCGCTTCCTGGACCGCTGCAAGGAGATCGGGATCGACGGGGCCATCATCCCCGATCTTCCCCTGGACGAGTATGAGCTCCATTACAGGGAACAATTCAGAAAACGCGGCATCTGTCACGTACTCCTGATCACTCCCCAGACAACACCTGACAGAATCCGGAAGATCGCAGCACTTTCGGATGGTTTTATTTACATGGTTGCCGATGCATCCACTACGGGGGCAAAGGATTCCATCCGGCAGATCCAGATCGATTATTTCAGCCGCATCCGGGAGATGAAACTGACCAGACCCGCACTGATCGGTTTCGGTATCTCCAATCACGAGACCTTTGCAACGGCCTGCAAATATGCACGTGGGGCCATTATCGGAAGCGCTTTCATCCGGATGCTCGGTGAAGCAGGCTTCTCGGATCAGAAGGTCGCAGACTTCATCCGTTCGATCCGTCAGGGATAGACCGGGCCCCCTCCGGCGCATCGGTGTAACTTGCTCATGAATCATGTTGATATGCGGACCTCATGAGAAAATCCATGACAGGAGTCAACATTTTGTTTAATTATTTGTTTAATGATTATAACAATAAATTAAACAAAAATGTATACACTGAATGATTCCAACAGCAAGCTTCACTGGAAAGGCTTCAAGCCCGGAGGAAAGCATCACGGAACCGTGGACGTAATTACCGGCAAAGTGGAGACAGATGGCGATCAACTATCCAGGGGCTCATTTGAAATTGACCTGAAGTCCATCAAAAATGAGGATATAGGGAACAAGACCATACGGGATAAACTGGTCAGTCATTTGAAGTCAAAAGATTTTTTCCATGTGGAAGCATATCCGAAAGCTTATTTTGAGATCACCCGGGTTGAACCGGCAGGAGTTTCGGATAGCGGGACTGACAACGGGCACACGCATGTGGTGACGGGTGACCTGACCATCCGCGGAAATACCCGCGGGATTTCCTTCCCTGCAAATATATCCCAGGATGACCGGATGATCCGTGCCCGCACCGGGGAGATCAGTCTGAACAGGACAAAGTGGGAGGTGAACCACATGTCCCGGTCCATATTTGCCGGACTGAAAGACCAGTTCATCAATGATGAAATGGTTGTGAAACTCGACCTGAAATTTGAGAAGAATTGAGTCATATCTCAGGAATGCCCCTGTTCCTTACAACATGGCATTGTCGATGACCTGCTGGAAGATCACTTCCATGGGAACGCCCATGCATTCCACCTGCTGGGGGACAATGCTCTCTGCGGTCATACCCGGGATGGAATTCAGCTCAAGGAAATAGAGCTGGTTGCCCTTGATAATAAAATCTACCCTCACAATACCCGATGAGAAGGTGAGGTCATAGATCAGGGAGGCTGCCTGCTGACACTTTTTCGTCATGTCCTCATCGAGGCGGGCCGGAGTGATCTCATTCGCTTTTCCCCGCGTATACTTGGCTTCGTAATCGAAGAATTCATTGTCCGTGACGATCTCTGTGATGGGAAAAACGGTGAAGCCATCCTTCGTTTTCATCAACCCGCAGGTTACTTCCGTCCCCTTGATGTACCTTTCGATGATCACTTCGCCATCCTCTTTCAGGGCTGTCTCAATGGCTTGTTCCAGGTGCTCAAATTTCATCACCCGGGTTGTACCGAAGCTGGATCCCCCGTTGTTGGGCTTAACAAAACACGGGATACCCACAATGTCCGAGATCTCTTCAAGGTCCGCCTCCATGTCTTTTTTCACCAGCCGGGCTTCCGGAGTGAGCACCTGGTGCTGTTTCAGAAATGTCTTGCAGGTGTATTTGTTGAAAGTCAGGGCCGACGACAGGTGGTTGGATGTATTGTAGGGGATGCCCATCATGTCCAGGTACCCCTGCAGCCTGCCGTCCTCACCGGGGGTTCCGTGGATCACGTTCCAGGCGAAATCGAATGCGATAAAGCCATGGTCTCCCTGAAAACCGAACCGGTTTTTGTCCACCTGCCTTTGCCGGTTTCCTTCCCGGACGGTCCATTCGGCGCCCTTTACCACCACGGGATAACAGGTGTGTCCTGCCTTCTCAAGCCAGTTTTTCACCTGTCCGCCACTCTTGACGGAGATCAGGTGTTCTGAAGAATCTCCTCCTGATAATATCGCGATCCTCATGGGTTGATTTGAGCGCTTATCCATATCCGGAGGCGCAATTCACATTTAAAAATAATACCTTTTCTGCGAAACAGGCATACCCGTGGTGTGCCAATTTTGACGAATGCGGTTAATCATCCACGAACGCAACTAATTATTAGATCATTAGGGGTTATTACTCCCCGGCCCTTCCCTGGATATAATGACGCCATTTCTGAAGCAAATCGGAAAAATTACCCGGGATCTCGGCTTCAAACTTCACCTCCCGGCCGGTGGAGGGATGCACGAACTCCAGCGTCCTGGCATGCAATGCCTGTCCCGGAAGCAGCTGGAAACAGTTCCTTACAAACTGTTTGTATTTTGTGAAGGTGGTTCCCCGCAGGATCTGGTCACCCCCGTAGTCAGGATCATTGAACAGGGGATGGGAGATAAACCTGAAATGAGCCCTGATCTGGTGGGTTCGCCCGGTTTCCAGCCTGCACTCCACCAGGTTTACATAACCGAACCGCTCCAGCACCCTGTAATGTGTGACCGCCGGTTTGCCCTGATCCCCGCCGGGAAATACGGTCATCTGGGTCCGGTCTCTCGGATTCCGGCCGATATGCCCTTCGATGGTTCCCTCGTCGCTTTCCATGTCCCCCCATACCAGGGCCCAATAAGTTCTGCCCGAGGTTTTATTGAAGAACTGGCGGGCCAGTTTCTGGAGTGCCATGTCGTTTTTGGCAACCACCAGCAGTCCGGATGTGTTCTTATCAATGCGGTGCACCAGGCCGGGCCTCACGTCCCCGCCGGCAAAGAGCGGGTTATCACTGAGATGGTACACCAATGCATGCACCAGTGTTCCGCTGTAATTCCCGTGACCCGGGTGGACCACCATCCCTGCCTGTTTATTGACCACGATCACGTCTTCATCTTCAAAAATGATATCAATGGGGATGTTTTCCGGGACCAGTTCAAACTCCCTGGGCGGGTGGGGCAGGACGATGCTGACCAG
This sequence comes from Bacteroides sp., assembly GCA_011056635.1. GTDB lineage: Bacteria > Bacteroidota > Bacteroidia > Bacteroidales. Next base: position 423 of record DSEO01000333.1, on the reverse strand, counting down.
GTCCCCGGGCTTCACCCTGTAATTGGGTTTTACCTCGGCTCCGTTCACCAAAATATTCCCCGCATTGGCTGCGGTCTGTATACGGCTTCTGGAAGCACCTTCCAGCCTGTGAAAGAGGAATTTATCGATCCTCAGGGGATGCTGGCCCGGATCCACTGAAAAACGGTAGTGTTCGTAGAGTTCGTTGTTGTCAGAAAGATCCCCGTCCATTTTCATCGGTTGATCAGAAGCCTTGCGGTGAAGACAGTCGCCCCGCTCAGCGCTCTCAGGTAGTACATTCCTTCCGGCAGCTGTGACACGTTCCAGCTGTTTGAATGAATGACCCCCTGGTCAACCAGTCGCCCCGACACATCATAAATTTCCAGCCGGACCTCATTTTCGAAGTCTTTTCCCGGCATTTCCAGGAGGATGGAGCCCGATGCG
>DSEO01000335.1 GCA_011056635.1 Bacteroides sp. | reverse complement strand
CTTCCAGGATCTGGGCAAGGGATTCATTTGGAAAGATCACGTGGCTGTATATATGGGTGATCATCCTTTTGTCCCCTGCATAATCATTTTCCCCGGAGGTTATGTAGGCATCATATTCCTCGGTACTCACCACCTTATTATATATTTCCCTGATCAATTCAGGGTAATTGCTCCAGTTCAGCTTGTGCTGTTCAACAAATCTGAGCAACTGCTCGTTATTCCGCAACTGATCCACGAGCCTGTTGTCAATTAAACGAGTATTGGGATGAAGATCATCGTATGTTGGGACCCGCTTGTTCCTGGCAAGCTCGATTCTTGATTCAGCGTACAGGATCACATCAATGATCAGCAGGAGCAAATAATGATATAAGTGATATGCCTTTCCAATGTTGAAATGGAGCTCTTTTTCAGAACGCCCCATATTTTCCCTGCCTGTCTGATAATAGGCATACAGGGATTGCAGAGCCTTAATACGTAACTGTCTTCTGCTGATCATTTATTAAAGAACCGGTGACCAAATCCATAAACGATGCAAATTTACACTAATTTTTATTCTTTAAAACAACTGTTCGACAGCAAGTTTAGGATCTGACTAAAATGGGTGAAAATTTGAATATCTATAAAATATTTCACATTTTTGATCGATAAACTAACTAAACCCTAACTAAATCTGTAGAAATGACTGATGAAGGAATTGTAAAATCGGAAGAGATCGCAACGGAGGCAGCCGGACGTGAGGAGATCCACTCTAAAGCTGTTAGGGCCGGAAAAAGGACCTACTTTTTCGACGTAAAAGCGACCAGGCGGAATGATTACTACCTGACCATCACCGAGAGCAAAAAACGGTTCAATCGTGATGGCAAGTTTTTCTACGAGAAGCACAAACTCTTTCTCTACAAGGAGGATTTTGACAAGTTCTCGGAGAGCCTGAAGGAGATCATCGAATTTATACGTGAAGCCAATCCTCAACCTATTGAACCTGAAGACGAAATAAAATCAGACATCACCGGGAGCAAGGATGTTTCTGAGACTGACGGGGACGAGGAGAAAGACTTTACGAACGTGGAATTCGAAGACCTGGGGGAAGAAAACGCATAGCATCTTACCGGGTCCTTTTTTGCCACTTTTATTCGGATTTCTTTTCGATAAAATCCTTGATTTCTTCGAAGGATAACATCCTTACATTGGTCACAATAAAATGATCCGTCAGAAAATCGCCGTACTGGTTGCATTCGTTGATCGCTTCCTGCAAAACCAGTTTCAGGGAATGGTGAATGGGTATTAAAAGCAGCATGGTGGACAGGTAACCGGAGAAGCGGATTTCTTCTATTTCTGCCGCATGTCTTTTCAAAACAAATTCAAATTCATTCTGAATTACTTTTTTTTGGGTCGGTGTGAAATTTGTGTGTTTCCTGGAGATCAACACCAGAAAATACCTCAGTTTCTTCTCCTTTCCACCCAGTCCGGTCGAAATAAAAACCTGACTTTCGTCCAGCAGGCTGCTTTCCATCTGCATCCTGCTTTCGTTCAATGACAGCAATGTCCAGTCCCTCAAGGACTCTTCAGCCTCTTCAAGGTAGGACTCAATGGCCCGGTAACACTCCACGCGCTTGATGGTCGCCAGTCTGGCCAGGATTTGCTTCTTGGTCTCCGTTGAATATCCAGGCTCAACCAGGTATTGCATCTGGTCCAGGGCCCAAGCTTCATCCACTTCAGCATTCAGTTTCCTGGAACACGCATAATACTCCATCTGGAGATCCATATCGATCTGGTGTTCAAGGACTGAAAACCCGCCGGGATTGCCCCCCAGCATCTCCCGAATCTTTTCATACAGATTTTCATGCTCCTCCATGCGTCATCTTTGGATGATAATAAATGTACTATTTTTTATTAATTTTCGAAAAAGTATGCCGATGCGTGTGATCTTCGATCATCAGCGGAAAGTCGATGAAGCATCCGGAGGATTCAGGCTGTCCATTGAAAATGTACTGCAGGTAGGATTTAATCTTTTCCGAAAATCACCCGGCATCTTTATCATATACGGGGCCATCAGTGCAATCGCATTTTCCAATCCCATCAGCGGAGCTCTGCTGGGAGGACCCATGACAGCCGGTTTTTATGTGGTGGCAGACCGCATCAGGCGAAACCAGCCCGTGGAACTTCCCGATTTTTTCAAAAGCTTTGACAGATTCACCCCCCTCCTCATCCTGAACCTGCTTGTGGGGCTGGTGGTGTTCCTGGGTCTGCTGCTGCTGGTCATTCCCGGGATCTATTTTGCCGTCAGTTATCTTTTTACGCACTTTTTTGTCTGGTTCTTTGAAGAAAGCCCTGCCGAAGCAACAAGGCTCAGCAGGAAAATGGTGTCCGGGAATTTCAGCCAGATCCTGCTTCTTTTTCTGATACTTGGGGGGATCAACCTGCTGGGGCTCCTTGCATTCGGGGTGGGGATCCTGCTGACCCTCCCATTTACCTATTGTGTGTTATACGCGGCGTTTGATGATATTATAGGAATCCCTTAATTCAACTGAAATGGACATTACCCTTGCTATCCTGGGAATGCTGCTGGTACTGGTGGGTTTCACCGGAAGTATCCTTCCCGTCATCCCTGGCCCCCCGATCAGCTGGGCAGGATATCTTCTGCTGAAATGGACCCGGTATGTGGAGACCCAGGCCGATAGTTACAATACCTCCCTGTGGATCCTTCTTTTCTTTGTCATCCTGGTCACCATCCTGGATTACGTGGTCCCGGTTATCGGGACAAAAAAGTTCGGCGGATCCAGGCGGGGCATGTGGGGTGCCACCATCGGCGTGGTGGTAGGATTGTTCTTCGGTCCCCCCGGGATCATCCTGGGTCCATTTCTGGGGGCTTACATCGGGGAGATCACATCCGGAAAGAAAGAACGGGAGGCTTTGAGGGCTGCATGGGGTTCCTTTGTGGGATTCCTGACGGGAGTGGGGATGAAGCTGATGGTGTGCGGGGGGATATTGTTTTTCTTTATGCGGTATTTGTTCTTCTGAAGGGCATCCCTGCAGGTCGGTAATGATTGCTATTATGATTATAGTTAGGATGTTAGAGGTTAGAGGTTAGGATTTCTAACCCCTGCCTTCCATCTCCTAACCCCTAACTTCTATCTCCTAACTTCTATCTCCTAACCTTTACCCCAATGTTCCCACCATCACCGCCTTGATGGTGTGTACGCGGTTCTCGGCTTCGTCGAAGACAACGGAATTTGGCGATTCGAAAACCTCTTCCGTCACTTCCATGGAATCCAGTCCGAACTTCCGGAAGATCTCCTCCCCTACTTTTGTATCCCTGTTATGAAAAGCCGGCAGGCAGTGCAGAAATTTCACACCGGGGTTGCCGGTCCACTGCATGACCTCCCTGTTAACCTGATAATTTTTCAGCAACCCGATGCGCTGGCTCCACACTTCCTGTGGCTCTCCCATGGAAACCCAGACGTCTGTGTAAAGAAAATCCGCATCTTTCACAGCAGCCCTGACATCATCGGTCAGGGTGATCTTGCCCCCGGACTCCGAAGCGATCTTCCGGCATTGATCGACCAGTTCGGTTGCCGGATGCAGGGAAGGGGGAGCTGCAGCCCTGAAATCGACACCCATCTTCGCAGATCCCACCATCAGTGAATTGCCCACATTGTTCCTGGCATCTCCCAGGTAACACAATTTCATGCTATGCAGGGGTTTGTCCGAGTGTTCCATCATGGTCATGAAATCAGCAAGGACCTGGGTGGGATGGAATTCATCCGTCAGCCCGTTCCAAACCGGCACGCCGGCATGGGCAGCCAGTTCCTCCACGATCTTCTGGCCGAATCCGCGATACTCGATCCCGTCATACATCCGGCCCAGCACCCTGGCCGTATCCTTCATGGATTCCTTGTTCCCGATCTGGGTGCCGGTTGGGCCCAGGTAGGTTACATGCGCACCCTGGTCATGAGCTGCCACTTCAAAAGCGCACCGGGTACGGGTGGATGTCTTTTCGAATATCAGTGCAATGTTCTTTCCGCGGAGATTTTGCGTCTCCGTCCCGCTTTGTTTTGCCTTTTTCAGCGTGAAACTGAGATCCAGCAGATAACGGATCTCCCGGGGATTGAAGTCAAGCAGTGTCAGAAAATGACGGTTTCTGAGGTTATAAGCCATGATGATTACGGTTGATGATTACGGTTGATGATTGTCGGGATAAAATTAATATAATATCTCACATGTCGTATTCCATGGTGATTTTGGTCCCGTAGCTTTTATCCTCCAGCTTAAACGCTTCGGTGATCACGCTCTTTTCACCGCCGCTCTTGATGAACTGCAGGCAGGCCTTTATTTTGGGAGCCATGTCACCTTCACTGAACATGCCTTTTTCCAGGTAACCCAGGGTGTCTGCATAGTCCAGGAATTCCTTCGCTTCCTGTTGGGGGGTTTTGTAATGGATATACACATAGGGTACATCCGTCAGGATAAAGAATTCATCTGCATGGATCCTGGAAGCCAACAGGGACGAGGCAAGGTCCTTGTCAATCACAGATTCGGAGGGTCTGATGCGTCCTTCCCCATCCCGGTAGACCGGAACCCCTCCACCGCCTGCTGCCACCACGATGGTCCCCTGCCTGGCCAGCGTTTCAATGACCTTCTCGTTGATGATCCCCACGGGTTCTGGCGAGGGCACCACCCTTCGATAGCCGTCTTTGCGTTTCTGCTCCTCCTTGAACACCCATTTTTTTTCCCTGAAAAGCCGGTCTGCTTCCTCTTTGCTGTAGATCTTCCCGACCCGCTTGGAGGGATTCCTGAAAGCCTGGTCATCTTCCCTGACCAGGATCATGGTAACCAGGGTGACCACCTCGCGATCGATGCGGTGCTTATGCAGGATATTCCGGAGCATCCGTTCGATCATGTAACCGATCCCCCCCTGTGAATCTGCCACACAAATGTCCAGGGGCATCTGCGGGATACCGTATACACTCTCCCCGGCATCGTTGCGCATGAGAATGTTACCTACCTGGGGGCCGTTCCCGTGGGTGATCACCAGGTTGTAATCGGATCTGATCAGGTGCACGAGGTTCTCCAGGGTATCTGTGGTATTCTGTTCCTGCTCATCGATGGTGCCCTCCTGGTTGTCACGCAACAGCGCGTTGCCCCCGAGTGCAATTACCGCCAGCTTACTCATTTTCTTATTATTATTGGCCATACAAATCTATGTTTTTTCGGCACCGTTCAGCCGGTTAGCAGACAGTTTATAAAACATGGTTGCGAGTAATTGATATTGTTATATTTTTGGGAGATACCAAACCATGTCAATGTGTCGTTAAAAACCATGACCGGTCTTCTGTTTCTGTCCGCACTGTGGTTCAGCAGTTGCCGGCGTTCTGCGGATATACCGGATACCATTGAAGCCCATTACCTGAAATACCGGGTCAGCTACCTGGAAGACCGGGCGGGCGCAATTCCCACAGGGATTCTTCCCGATCACATGGACACATATTATACACGGCACTTTGTTCTCACCCGGATCGAAGGTTTCCTGAACCAGTTCTCCCTTACTCAGATCGCAGATCTCAGGGAAAGGAAGGTAACTACCCTGCTGAACTATTTCGGGAACAAAATCTACTGCGCCGGTGAAGATGGTGAATTGCCCGCCGGAATCGTGGAACCTGCCCGCTTAGATTGCAGATATACAGGGGATACACTAACTATTGCAGGATTGAGATCCGAAAGGATCGAAATTGACACCGGAGAAGAAAAGTTCGATATATACTTTACCAGGGATTTCAGTGCCAGAAAACCCAATATCACCACTCCCTACCGTTGTATTGACCACGCGCTGTCAGATTTCAGGATCCAGCTGAGCCTGCTGAAAATGCATCTCACCTGTCTCGAATATATGACAAAAACGATTGAATCCGAGATTTTTGCAATTCCCGAAGATTACAGTCCCGTTACCCGGCAGGCCATGGAAGAGATTATTAACAGCCTGTTTACAAAAGAATAACCCCCGATCCATCGTTATTCTTACCTTAGAAAGTTCATGGACTTTCTGAATTGAAGCGGAAAATGGCCAGAAAAAAGAAAAAAAACGGTTTTGTAAGGTTCTTCAGGGCACTGGTGGACTTTTTCAAGGATGACAGGTTCCGGTACGCCCTGGGGATCGTTTTCCTGCTGGTTGCCGTTTTCATGATCCTCTCATTCATCTCCTACCTGGTCCACTGGAAAACCGACCAGGATTTTGAGTGGGCCAAGGTGTTCTCCGGGCCCGAGATCAGGGTAGAAAACCAGGGCGGGAAGCTGGGTGCCTGGTTATCAGATCTTTTCATCAACCGCTGGTTCGGCTTGGCAAGTTTCCTTTTTCCCGTGATCCTGGTCATCTGGGCCATGGCCCTTTACAGGATCAGACTATTGAAAACCTGGAAGGCAGTGAGAAACTGCCTCCTGCTGATTATCCTGCTCTCGGTTACCCTGGGACTGTTTTTCGGGGATGCAGGCGGAATGCTCGGAAGCGGACCCGGGGGACAGCACGGATTTTTCATCAGCAAATGGCTGGTGGCCAGCATCGGACATTTTGGCGCCATCTTCCTGCTGCTCATCTGTTATGTGGCACTGCTCCTGTTCTCCACGGGTTTCCTTAACTGGCTGAGGAACCAGAGAAATCCTTTCCGCCCGGCAGCTGCAGGAGATATGGAAGATGTGATCGATCCTGCAGGGGAAGAACAGGCAACACCGGAGGAACCGGAAGCACCTTCTGAACGGGTCGGGGAGGCGCAGGTCACCGGTGAGAATGAAGCCGCTGGAACGATGGAGCGGGATGAGGTGGAGATGACCATTGAAGATATGTCGGGAACAATTACTGATGATTTCAACCCGGATGAGGGCGCACTCGGGGAATATGACCCCACCCTGGACCTTCCCAAATATCAATATCCACCACTGAGCCTCCTGAAAGATTATGACCAGGGCGATACCACCGTATCCAACGAAGAGTTGATTTCCAATAAGAACCGGATCGTGGAGACCCTTGGAAACTACAACATCAAAATCGACAAGATCAAGGCCACAATCGGTCCCACGGTGACCCTCTATGAAATTGTTCCGGCACCCGGGATCCGGATCTCCAAGATCAAAAGTCTGGAGGATGACATTGCCCTGAGCCTGGCTGCACTGGGTATCAGGATCATTGCCCCCATCCCCGGCAAGGGGACCATCGGGATCGAAGTTCCCAATCAGAATCCGAGGATCGTCTCCATGAAGTCGGTCCTCGCTTCAAAGAAATTCCAGGATTCTGAGATGGAACTGGCCATTGCCATCGGGAAGACAGTTTCCAACGAAACCTTTGTTTTCGACCTGACTAAAACACCGCATCTGCTGGTGGCCGGGGCAACCGGCCAGGGGAAGTCCGTGGGGCTGAATGCGGTGATCACCTCACTGCTATACAAAAAACACCCGGCACAGCTGAAATTCGTGCTGATCGATCCCAAAAAGGTGGAGCTCTCATTGTACAGCAAGATCGAACGCCATTTCCTGGCCAAACTGCCCGAATCGGAGGAGGCCATCATCACCGATACCCGCCAGGTCATTCATACCCTGAACAGTCTCTGTGCCGAAATGGATGAGCGGTATAACCTGCTGAAGATGGCCCATTCCAGGAATATCAGCGAATACAATGCGCGGTTTATCAGTCGTAAGCTGAATCCTAACAAGGGACACCGTTTCATGCCTTTCATCGTGGTAATCATCGATGAGTTCGCCGACCTGATCATGACGGCCGGCAGGGAGATCGAATACCCCATCTCCAGGCTGGCACAGCTTGCCAGGGCTATCGGGATCCACCTGATCATTGCCACACAGCGTCCCACCACCAACATCATTACCGGCGTGATCAAGGCCAATTTTCCGGCCAGGATTGCATTCAGGGTCACCTCCATGATCGATTCACGGACCATACTGGACGGACCCGGCGCGGACCAGCTGGTGGGCCGGGGCGACATGCTCTTTTTAAGCGGCAATGAACCCATCAGGCTTCAGTGCGCATTCATCGATTTACCGGAGATCGATGCGATGACCGACTTTATCGGAGAGCAGAAAGGATATCCTGCCGCGATGATGCTCAATCCTGTGGATGAGGAGGAAAGCGGTTCACCGGAGGTGGACCTGGATAAACGGGATGAAAAATTCGAGGATGCTGCCAGGCTGGTTGTCATGCACCAGCAGGGATCCACCTCCCTGATCCAGCGAAAGCTCGCCCTGGGATACAACCGGGCCGGGCGAATCGTGGACCAGCTGGAGGCAGCCGGAATCCTGGGTCCGTTCGAGGGGAGCAAGGCGAGGCAGGTCCTGGTACAGGATGAATCCAGTTTGGACCAGATTTTGAATGAACTTCCATAAAGATAAAATCCATCACATGGTACATATCCATCGTTATTGCTTGCTGATCCCAGGTATAATTCTGATAAACAGTCTTTTAACAGCCCAGCAGGATCCTGCTGCCGAGAAATACCTTCAGGCAGTTTCAGACCAATTCCGTCTGGACGAGGGTTACCTGATCCGGATGGATTACATCCGGGAGGACCTGATGCGGGAGACCTACGCGGAGGGGGAAGGGACCATCTGGATGAAGGGGATCAAATACAAGATCATCCTGGATGAGTACATCGTGTATTATGATGGGGAGAAGCTTTATTCCCAGAATACGGAAGCCGGGGAAGTATACATAAGTACGCCCGATCCGGATGAACCGGGCTACTTTTATGCGGTCCCCATCAAGATCATCAAGTCATACCAGGAGGACTTCAAGTATCAGTATATGGGCCGCAATGCATTCATGGGAAAGGATTGCATTGAAGTCAGGCTTTACCCGAAGGAGCCTTCCGGGCCCTATTCAATGATGAGCCTTTTCCTGAACCCGCACACACTGAAACTGGAAGGGACCCGGTTGAAGCACAAGGAAGGGATCCAGTATACGATGATCCTCTCGGAAATCGAAGGGAAACAATCCCTTCAGGATGGAATGTTCGCATTTGATCCGGCTGCATATCCCGACACGGAGGTGATTGAACTCATTGAGTGATCTGTACCTTATGCAGGGTATTCAATCCTGGCATGGTAAATGTTCGTCAGGCGATTCTTGAATATTTCTTTAATCATTGTAATATCCCGGAATGTCAGATTGGCTTCGGAGTACTGTTCTTCACCTGCCTGACGCGAAACAATTTGCTCCACCAGCTCGTTGATCGATTCCGGCTGATATTTCTTCAGGGTCCTTGAAGCAGCCTCCACCGAATCGGCCATCATCAAAATGCAGGTTTCCCTGGAAAACGGCCGGGGACCCGGGTAATTGAACTCATTGGTCTTCACCTCTTTCTCGGGATTGGCATTCAGAAAGGAGCGGTAAAAATACTGCACCGTACTGTTGCCGTGATGGGTCCGGATAAAGTCGATAATCTTTTCAGGCAGGTTATGTTTTCTGCCCATCTCCATCCCTTTCACCACATGATCGATAATGATCCTGGCACTGGTCCTGTAATCCAGTTCATTGTGTGGATTATAACCATCCCTTTGATTCTCAATAAAATATTGGGGATTGATCATTTTACCTATATCATGATACATGGCCCCTGCACGCACCAGGAGCGAATTTCCTCCCACTTTGACAATGGCCTCCTCAGCCAGGTTGGCCACCTGCATGGAGTGCTGGAAGGTCCCCGGGGCCTTTTCCGCCAGTTCGCGCAGCAGCGGCTGATTGGTGTCGGACAACTCAAACAGGGTGGCATCGGAAAGAAATCCGAATACCCTTTCAAACAAGAATACCATGGGATACACCGTCAGAATCAGCAGACCATTGCCGCCCATCCAGAGCACACTGATCCAGTTGACCTGGGACAGATCACCTTCCTGAAGGATGGAAAGCAAAATATAAACAAGCGCATAGGTGGCAAACACGAAGATGGCCGTATAAAACAGGATGCCCCGCTTGTAGTAGGATCGCATACTGAACACTCCCACCACTCCGGCCAGAAAATTCATGAGCACGAATTGGTAGCTGTTGGGCACAAAAAAACCGGCAAGCAGCAGGGTGATCATATGGACGAATAGGGCATACCTGGTTTCAAAAAAGGTCTTCAGGAAGATGGGTACCACCACGAAAGGAATGACATACACGCTTACCGCTTCGTTTTTGGAAGCTGCCATGGTGAGTGCCACCATCACCACGATGAGACCCAGTGTGAAAAGCGTCTGCTTGAAGCTCAGCAAAACATCCTTCCTGAATGCGTGGATAAACCAGTAAAGTGAAAGGAATATGAGGGTGATCAGTAAAAACTGGCCCAGGTAAACCACCGTATAGTTCTTACCCACATTGGGATTGGACTCGTACTCCCGGCGGAGCGATTCGATGATCTGGAAGTTGGCACCGGACACCAGTTCTCCCCTGGATATGATCCGCTGACCCGCCTGTACCATACCCTGGGTAGGGGTGATCCGGTCCAGGTTTGCCATCCGGACCTTGTCCGTCATTTCCTCGTTATACAGGATATTCGGTCTGAGATAGTCGCTCAGGGCCATGCGGTTCAGGATGTCCAGTGATCCCGGATTGATCCTTGTCATTTCGCTCACCAGATATTCATAAGCCGATCGTTCGCTGTAGAAGGTCCTGTATCTGTATTCTTCCGCCAGTGCGTTTTTCACGACCATGACAGACAACTGGTCCCGGTCCTTCCCTTCAAGCACGGGGTGCCTTTCCACGATCCCGGTTGCATAGATATCGTTGAGCAGGCCCGCGATGATCCTGCCTGTAAAAATCCATGCATCAGAGATATAAGCACCCACCCCCATGGAGGAGACCATCTGGTTGTATTCACTGTTGAAGGTGGATACCATATTCTTTGCGATCAGCGAATCGAAAAAAAAGTAGAGCCTGGCATTCCTCAGGAGGCTGTCCCGCTCTCGTTGTAACTGCTGTTCTGGTTTGTAAATGGGAATGTCGAACGGTGCGATCAGGTCCTCATGCATCCATGGCTTATTCTTGGAATATTCATACCTGAATTTTCCTTCACGCGGAAACATGAAATAAACAAGGAGGATGCTGGCCGCAAAAAGAAGGATGATCCGGATTGTTTTCCAGTATCCAACGATCCATTTGAACCACTTCATGGGGTGAAATTAGGATATCTTTTTCAACTTCTAACCCTTCCCTTGGATTTTTGTTCAATTCGGTCTAATTTGCAGCTTATCCATGGACAGAGGCATTTCACTTCAGGGCTATGTGCCCATGCGCCGGGAACCATCCAATGATTCGGAAATGGTTTCCCAGGTACTTTTCGGCGAGGAATTCCGGATTGTGGAAACCCGGGGTCAGTGGTACCTTATTTCACTTGATTTTGACAAATACACCGGATGGGTCGGGACAAATTATGTTACCCTAATCCGTGAACAAAATGCGGACACGGTCATGCCTGTAGCGGGATACAGGATGGTCTCCGCCCCATGTATCACTGTTATCGACAGGAACGCTGACCGGCAGTTGATACTCCCTGCAGGCTCCGTTCTTCCGGGGACTGCCGGGAAGATAGTCAAGCTTTGCGGCAGGGAATATGCCCTGCAATCCGAGACAGGGATCCTGGTCCCCGGTCAGCATGTGGATCCTGAACCCATCGGAACGGGACTTTTTTCCATCCCCTATCTCTGGGGCGGCAGGTGTGGATTCGGCTTTGACTGTTCCGGTCTTACCCAGACCATCTGCCGAATGATGGGGATTTCCCTTCCCAGGGATTCCGGCCAGCAGGCTGCTTTGGGGGCGAACGTCAATTTTATTCATGAGACCAGGAAAGGTGACATGGCCTTTTTTGAGAATGCTGAAGGAGAGATCGCCCATGTGGGAATGCTGCTGGGAAACGGCAGGATCCTGCATGCATACACCAGTGTCCGGATCGACCGGTTGGACCAGCAGGGGATCTACGATGATGAAAAGGGAAGTTATACACACAGATTGAGGGTGATCAAAAGGATTGCAAATGGATCATAACGCACGGCAATACACCTATCCCTACCCCAGGCCCATGGTTACGGTCGATGTGGCCGTGTTAAGGGTCCACAGCGTACCTGAGATCCTCCTGGTAGAGCGAAAAGATCATCCTTTCAGGGATATGTGGCCCCTGCCGGGAGGATTTATGGAAATGGATGAAACCCTGGAAGAAGCAGCCAGAAGAGAATTGAAGGAGGAAACAGGCCTGACCGCAGGAGAACTGATCAGGTTTGACACCTACGATGAACCGGGGCGGGATCCCAGGGGCAGGACCATCACCCAGGTTTTCGTCATGATCTGGAAAAAAGAGATGGGGGAACCGGAAGCAGCCAGCGATGCCAGATCCCTTGCATGGTTCGATCTAACATCCATTCCGGAAATGGCCTTTGACCATGCGGTGATTATCCGGGATGTGATCGAGCTGATCAAAAGCAGTCCTAAATGATCATCCCGGCTCCAACCGTGTTGTTGGTTCCCTCATCAATGATGATGATGCTTCCCGTGATGTGATTCTGCTTGTACGGATCGTAGAAGATGGGTTTTGAGGTTTTGATCCGGATCTTTGCAATCTCATTCAACCCCACCGAGAGGTCTTCCTCGTCACGCTCCAGGGTGTTGATGTTCACCTTGAACACCACCTCACGGATGATTCCCCGCAATTCCGAGGTCGTGTGGCGGATCACATATTTTCCTCCCGTCACCATGGGCTTTTCATTGAGCCAGCAGACCATCAGGTCGATCTCCTGACCGATATTTGGCTTATGGTCCGCGGGGACAATCATATCTCCCCTGCTGATATCTATCTCATCCGCCAGCCTGAAAGCAACCGACTGGGGAGGGAACGCCATCTCCAGCTGTCCGTTCATGGTATCAATGGCCTCCAGGACGGTTTCCTGTCCCCCCGGCAAAACGGCAACTTTCTCCCCCGGTTTCCATATCCCTCCGGCCACCCTCCCGGCATAACTCCTGTAATCGTGGAACTCCTGCCGCTGCGGTCTGATCACATACTGTACCGGAAAGCGGCGGTTCACCAGGTCTACGTCGCTCCTGATATAGATGGTTTCCAGCAATTCCATCAGGGTGGTTCCGGTGTACCAGTCCATGTTTTCACTCGGATCCACCACATTATCCCCTTTCAGGGCACTGATGGGTATGAACCGGACATCCGATATATGAAGCCGTTCTTTGAACGGGCTGAATTGTTCCCGGATCTTTTCGAAGACCTCCTCACTGTAATCCACCAGGTCCATTTTATTCACACATATGACCGTATGGGGGATCCCAAGCAGGGAAGCGATATAAGCGTGACGGATGGTCTGTTCCAGCACCCCGTTCCTGGCATCCACCAGGATAATGGCCAGGTTTGCGGTGGATGCCCCGGTGACCATGTTCCGGGTATACTGCACGTGTCCGGGTGTATCGGCGATGATGAACTTTCGCCTTGGCGTGGCAAAATAGCGGTAGGCCACATCAATGGTGATCCCCTGCTCGCGCTCTGCCCGCAGACCGTCTGTCAGCAGGGCCAGGTTGACCTGCTCCTCGCCTCTTCGCACACTGGCCATCTCCAGCTGTTCCATCTGGTCCTCGAAAATCGCCTTGGAATCATACAGCAGCCGGCCGATAAGCGTGCTTTTCCCGTCATCCACACTTCCGGCCGTGGTGAACCGCAGCAGCTCCATGTCCAGGTACCCGGGCACCGCCTCCTCTGTCTTACTCATATATATCGATTGAATAACCTAACTCTACTAACTCTCCTAACTCTCTAACTCTATTTCAAAAGTATCCTTCCTTTTTCCGATCCTCCATCGCCGCCTCCGACCTTTTATCATCATATCTCCCTCCCCGCTCGGTGGACCGGGCGGCGGCCACCTCCAGGATGATGTCCTCCAGGGTATTGGCCGTGGAAAGGGTCAGCCCCGTACAGCTGATGTCCCCGATGGTCCGGCAGCGCACGTCCCTGGTCTCGTAATACTCGTCCTCCTTCAGTGTCATGAACGGCGCCCTTGCCAGCCAGACCCCGTCCCGGTTGAAAACTTCCCGCTTATGGGTAAAATAGAGTCTCGGGATCTCGATTTGCTCCAGGTAGATGTACTGCCACACATCCATCTCGGTCCAGTTGCTCAGCGGGAACACCCTGAAATGCTCTCCTATATGCTTTTTTCCGTTGAAGATGTTCCACAGCTCGGGCCGCTGGTTTTTCGGGTCCCACTGGCCGAAATCATCCCGGTGTGAGAAAAAGCGCTCCTTGGCCCTGGCCTTTTCCTCGTCCCTTCGGCCCCCGCCCAGGGCGGCATCGAATTTGAATTCCTCGATGGCATCCAGCAGGGTGACCGTCTGCAGCACATTCCGGCTGGCATTCACTCCTGTCTCCTCCACCACCCTTCCCGCATCGATGGTATCCTGTACGTATCGAACAATTACCCTCCCGCCGGTGGTTTCCATCAGGCGGTCGCGGAATGCCAGGGTCTCGTCAAAATTGTGCCCGGTGTCGATGTGCAGGCAAGGAAAAGGAACGACCTGGGGCCAGAAGGATTTCCGGGCCAGGTGGTACATGACAATGGAGTCCTTCCCCCCCGAAAAGAGCAGGGTGGGCTTTTCAAACTGCGCACCCACCTCACGGATCACGTACATGGCCTCTGCTTCCAGCTCCCGGAGGTGGGTGATTGTATAATCGCTCATACGACCAACGTTTTAACAGGCTTATCAATCCGGTGGCAAATATACTAAAAAAAGACTGCCCCTTATCGGGGCAGCCTTGAGAGATTCACGACAAAGTCCTGTTAATTCGGACTGGGCGTAGCACTGTTGGGTGTCACATCCCAGAAAAGCTGGGTGCGCACATCATCGCCGCCGATGGCTGATGCTGCTGCCTGGTAATTATCCCCGTTCAGGTCCTTCTCGTTGAACGGATAGGGCCAGCGCAGCGGAATGTCCGCCTGGGTCATGTCCTCCGGGGGATCCATTACCGGCCAGTCGAAGATCCGGTAACTGGCATATCCCTCGTTGCCCCGGTTGTAAAGCGCGATCCACTTCTGGGTACCGATCAGCTCCTTCCAGCGGGCCTGGTCATACTGCACGTCGGCCAGTGCCAGATAGGGAGCTGCATCGGCTGCATCGTTGCCCCAGGCCACGATGCTGGCCGTCACGGCCTCTTCGTAATGCTCCACTGCGGTCATGGGGGTGGTGAATCCCCTTGCGGCCGCTTCTGCCAGCAGGAACTGCACCTCCACATAATCACTGAACACAGACGGGTAATCGGCAGCGAACATAGCATCGCCAAAGTGGCTGATGGAGTTATAGGGCACCGCTGCAGCCAGTCCGTATTTCAAGCCCACATAGGCCATTTTTCCCGAACCGTCGGCAGAGGTGTCGATCTGGCTGAAATATTCATCCATGCGCGGATCGAACAACTCCTCCATCTTGGAAATGATGGTCAGCGATGGCGCATAATCAAACCGGTTGTCCACGTAAAAGACTTCGTAAATCGGGTTCACCCATGGGGTGACTCCCGTCCACACAACCTGGAAGAAATCGCCTTCCTCGTAAACACCCGCACTCAGCGCGTCGGTCACAGCTGACTGGGCGGTGGATGCATCCACATCCGCAAACCGCATACCCACCCTGAGCAGCAGGGAAGCGGCTGTTTTCCTCCACATGTCCACGTCGCCCCCGAAGATCACGTCCTCATCACCCCAGCTACCTGCTCCCGCACCGGCGGTCAGCGTGGTGATGTCCGCACGCAGCCGGGTCATCAGGTCACGGTAGATGGTTTCAGCATCATCATAGGCAGGGGTTTTGTTATCCGCACCCCCCAGTGCCTCTGAATAGGGTATATCGCCCATGTAATCCACCAGGGATTGCAACACGAATACTTCCATAATATCCACGATGGCCAGTTTGTTATCGCGGTTGAGATTGTATTCCGCACTCCCGCTGAGGGGACTGACAAGATTGCGGACCTCCTGGTAATCACGCAGGGGCAGATAGATCCAGGCCCAGTACGTATCGGGTATGGACCTGTCAGTGAAATTGTAGCGGCTTTCATCTGTATAGTTCACCTGTGAAGCATACTGGGCCAGGAAACGGCTGATGTTGATGTTCATGCTGATGGCATCATAGGTCGCCGCAAAGTCCACAGTCGCCTGAGTGAACAGCGTGCTGGCCGGAACTTCCGATGCGGCTTTTGGATTCACATTATCCGGAAGCTCGCACGCGGTTACCAGTGCTCCAAGCACCAGTACCACTAAATATATTCTTTTCATTTTCATCATCATTCATATAATTAATAATGGTTAGAAATTGAGCTTCACATTCACACCCACGGTCCTGACCGTCGGGTAAGATGAGTTCTCAATACCCTGCTGGTTCCCGGAGGTAAAGGCAAATTCCGGATCGAAAGTCGGGGCGTTCTTGTGGATGATCCACAGGTTCCTTCCCACCAGGGAAAGGTCCACCCCGCGGATGAACGTATCACCCAGAATGGAAGCGGGCAGTGAATAGCTGAGAGAAATTTCCCGCAGTTTCACATAGGAAGCATCGAATACATACCGGGCCTCGGGCGACCACCCGTAGTACCAGTAACCTCCCCACTGATTGGCATAGAGATAGGATTCGTTCGGGCTGCCGTCTTCATATACGGCATCCTCAAAGATCATCCCGCCACCATCAGCCACCGGGTCACGCTTGGGGTTCCCCTTGGGGTTCAGGCCGGCTGTCACTTCATACACCCCGGTCGCCTGTCCGTACTTGACACTGTGGGAGTAAATATCTCCGCCCTTCTGAATATCGATAAGCGCATACAGGGAAACTCCTTTGAATGAGAAACGGTTTCCGATACCCATGTTCCAGTCGGGCTGGATGTTGCCGATCACGGCAAGCGAGTTGTCTCCGACAAACAGGCGGCCCGGCCGTGAGGTTTCCGGACCCCAGACGGTTATTTTTCCATCGGTATACACATAATCGGTACCTTTCATTGAGCCGTAGGGTTCGCCTTCGGCGGCCGATATACTGACACCCCACTGTGACCAGATCTGCAGGTTCTTAACCCCTTCTGCAAGGGAGATCACTGTGTTGCGGTTGGCAAACCAGTTCAGGTTCATATCCCAGGTGAAGTTATTGGACCTGACAGGTGTCAGGTACAATGCCACTTCCAGCCCTTTGTTCTCCATTTCGCCCCCGTTCACATACATCCGGCTGTAACCGGTGGCCCTGGATACGGGCACATCGAAGATCTGGTCGAATGAATTGGTCTTATACAACGCCAGGTCCAGTCCGACCCTTCTCTGGAAGAAGTATGCCTCCAGTCCCACCTCGATGCTGTTCGTACTCTCGGGCTTCAGGTCCGGGTTCTGCAGGGTGCCGGGAACCGAAAAGAGTGAAAGGTTCCCCCAGTTGGTTCCCTGATCGTAGGTGGTGAAAACCCTGTAGAAATCTGTGGCGGCACCCACCTGGGCATAGTTTGCCCGGAGCTTCAGGTAATCCATCCAGGTCAGGTCCTGCAGGCCGCCCATCTCATGGAGCAGCAGGCTGGCCGCAACGGAGGGATAGAAATAGGTGTTGTTTCCTTCGGGCAGGGTGGAGTTCTGGTCAACCCTGGCCGTTCCCTCAATATAGGCAAACCCGCCGTAGCCCACGGAAAGGTTTCCGTAAAGGCTCTGCTGTGCAGCGAGCCCCAGGTATTCCGTCACTTCCACAGGGGATACCGAATTGGCTACCGTGTACAGCTCGGGCACCACCAGTCCGCCCACTGTGGAACCGGTGATCCTTGTTTCCCGGGTGTGCCTGTATTCAGCACCCACCAGTCCGTTCAGGGAAACTTCGCCCACATCCTTGTTGAATTTCAACATCAGGTTGTTGATATTGCGGAGGAGTGTACGGTTCACCGTGGTGAAATCCGAAGTTCCGATGCTCCCGATGGCCACCCGCTCGTTCTGCACATCGTGGTAGGTATCGACCGAGGTCCTGAAGGTCAGGGTCAGCCAGTCGGTGAATGCATAATCAGCAAGCATGTATCCGATCATCCTGTCACGGAAGTCATCCTCGTAATTTTTGTACCTGGTCCAGTAAGGATTGTCGAAATAGGCCGGGCGCAGGTCATCATAATAGGAGTAGTTCCAGGTCCGGTGCAGGCCGGTGGGGGATTCGTACTCCTTCAGCTGTTCCATGCCCACGTTGGTCTGGAACCACTGGGTGAAGGACTGCATGGGGTTTAAGTCGCTGTATCCCGTGCCGTAACGGCCCAGTCCGTCCTGGTGAACGTAAGTTACGTTTGAACTCACCGTCAGTTTCTTGGTGAAGTTGTAGCTCCCGTTGAAGGAGACCGTATGCTTTTTCAGTTCGCTGTTGGGCATGATCCCCTTCTCATCGAAATTGGTGTAGGAGAGTCTGAACTGCCCGTCCCTGTTGGCACCGTCAAAAGCCACGCTGTTCACCCACCGGGTGCTGGTCTCAAAGAAGGACTGGTAGCGGTCATCTTCTGCAGGAGGCATCCAGGGGGCTTTCTGTGCATAGTTATCCGCAGCCGGATCCAGTGCCCACCAGTGGATCGCCATGAGGTTCGGATCGAATTTATGTCCGAAGGAGGCATCGTCGTATGTGGGAACGATCCAGTCCAGTGTTCCGTCCCCGTCCAGGTCGGCTTCCTCCCAGTAATCCCCATAGCCCGCACCATACTCATACTGGTGCCTGGGCATGGTGGCCGGATCGACCTTCCCAACCATGAGATTGGAACTCACCGATACCCCGATGCCTTTCCTGCCCGAACCTTTCTTGGTGGTCACCAGGATCACGCCGTTTGCTGCACGCGATCCGTACAGCGCCGAAGCGGCAGCGCCCTTCAGCACCGAAATGGATTCAATATCATTGGGGTTCAGGTCCTGGGAAATGTTCCCGTAGTCGTAGCCACCCCATCCATCTTCAGTGTCTCCGGAATAGTTATGATTGGAGATCTCCACCCCGTCGATCACAAACAAAGGCTGGTTACTCCCTGTGATGGATGTACTCCCCCGGATGATCATGTTGGCGGACCCGCCCATGGTATTGGGTTGCTTGATCTGGACACCCGCGATCTTTCCTGAAAGGGAAGAGGCAAAGTTGGACTCCACCGCATTGCTTACCTCGTCTCCGCTCACCTCCTGTACGGCGTATCCCAGCGATTTTGCCTCGCGGGAAACACCCAGGGCGGTCACCACCACTTCATCCAGTGCCAGCGTTGTGGGCTCGAGGATCACATTGACGTTGGTCCTTCCTTCCAGTGGAACCTGCTGGGTCAGCATGCCCACGAAACTGAACATCAGTGTCGCCGATTCATTGGGCACCGTGATCGAATAGTTCCCTTCAAAATCTGTGACTGCACCAATTGTCGTACCTTGTACCACAACCGATACACCGGGCAGTGCCGCACCATCCTCGGCGCTGGTCACCGTACCCGTAACCTGTACTCCCTGTGCCTGCAAGTAACTGAAACCTGCAAACAACAGCAGAGACAATACGAAAACAAATCTTTTCATAGATTAAAGTTTTAGGTTTAATAAGTAATTAGCAATCGACTCTACTGCACCAAATCTAAAAAAAAAAAATCAAACACAAAACAAAGGCCTGATCAATATTGACGAGGCTCACAGACGTTCAGCACATTAAATCCCTCGACCGGCTCCCGGAATGCACATGACCCGGCTCTTGTTTCAGTTAGCTATATATCTGATATTCAGTATTTTAATATTCTTGATCCCGGGCATTGTTTTTGGAATATCAATTCATTCCCGCAACGGTTAAATTAAAAAAAGAATTCTCAACAGAAGATCGGCCATTGCCCGTGAAAAGAGCGATTGATCACACACAACTGCATTTTCGTAAATGAATCGCTTTTCTTATTTTTGCACGTGCAGAACAATAATAATTATTCAATTTCCCAAATAATGAGACAATACAATATGAGACAAGGATTCATTTTAGCGGGTTTGATGATTTCCCTTTCCTGCCTGGGACAAAATAATGTGGTTATTCCGCAGGATTACGATGCATGGCAGAATTTAAGGGAACTGAGCTCCGCGGATGTGTACAATGTGGTCAGAACATTTGATACCCGTTACGAGGGTGTGAAGGGGTCTCCCAATGTATTTGAAAACTGGAATCCGGGTGAAGTGTACATGAAGAACCGGGGCAGGATCGGGATCGAGCAGATGAATTATAACAGCTTTCAGAACGAAATCGTTTACCAGGATCCGGAAACATACCAGCACATGACCCTGGACAAGTACCTGGTGGACTTTTTCAGAATATTCAAAGAAGATACACTGCTGTTCGTTTCAGTTACATTCCCCGGTGAAACCGAACCCATCTTTGCGCAGGTACTGTACAACAAAGAGAGCCAGGTATACAAAGTGCACCGGAAGGAGTACCTCCAGGCAAACTATGGAGGGGGGTACAGCGCAGACAGGAGATACGACGAGTTCGTCAACAAATACGACCTGTTTTTCAGGAAGCAGAACGAGGATGTGCTGTACAAAGCTAACAGGCCTGTCCGTCGCATTAAAAAAGCATTCGATACGCATTCCGCGGAAATCGCTGCCTTCATCAAATCCAACGACCTGAAATTTAATACCGAGGGAGACCTGGTCCGGCTGATGGAGTATTACGACTCGCTGTGAGCGATCATTGCTTGTGGTCGATTAATCCTGCACCACCAGTTTCCCGGTACGGGTGGTCCCTTCCCTGCCATTCATCAGAATGAAATAGATCCCAGGGTGCAGGTCTGAGATTGTATGCTGCTTTCCGGGCAGAACAGGCTCAGGATGGTTCATCACCTGCTTTCCTGTGATATCCACCACCCTGTATGAATGAACGGGCCCGGATGATTCAGGGATCACAAAATAATCATTCGCAGGATTGGGATAGATGTGGACAAGTCCTTTTCCCGCGGGATAGATACCGGTCGAATTGCTGCCCTGTTCGTTAATGGCGATCTGGAATTCCTCCTGATAGGTGTTGCCGAACTGGTCCTCCACAATGATCAGTAAATATTCGGCATGGGATGCAGGATCCGCTTCATTGTATTCAAACATTTTATCTGTCAGCAGTTTGCCATCCTCGATGTAGAAAGAG
>DSEO01000334.1 GCA_011056635.1 Bacteroides sp. | reverse complement strand
TGGGCTGTTTTACGTAAATTTGCCTTCGCTTTTCAGTATTGAATAGCCGGACTAGTAGCTCAACTGGATAGAGCACCTGACTACGGATCAGGAGGTTGCGGGTTCGACTCCTGCCTAGTTCACTGGATCCCCTGCAATGCAGGTCTCACCTTTTTTCTGAAAGACCGGCTGATGGGCAGTTCCGTTTCCCCTATTTTCAGAGATTCGCTGCTGAACGCGGTAACCCTGGTCTTATTGACGATGAATGAGCGGTGGATCCTGAGGAACATATCGGGCAGTTGTCTTTCCAGGTGGCTGATCTTTTCTTTCGAGGTGATTTCGCCTCCGTCCGACCGGTGGATCTTCACGTAGTCCGCCAAACTTTCGATATAAAGCACATCCTGGTAATTGATGCGTGAGGAGGTTCTATTGGAGCGTACGGTGAATGCACCCTCCTCCATCTGCAATTGTTTCTCTTCCAGCTCCCGGATGGCTCTCTGGTCTTTAAAATAGTGCCGGATGAGCATGATGAAGGATTTCAGGAACACGATAAAATACATGACCAGGGCCAGGGTGAATACGTCGGTCACAAGCGGCCCGGCCTCGTTGCTGCGGAAGCGGATGATGACCAGCATGGCCACCATACTGGCCAGCAATTCAAGGCAGAGTGAGACCACAAGCATATAAGATGCGTAAAGACCGAACTGCAGGAATTTTTTTCTGAAGAGGTAGCGGGGCACCAGGAAATAGTTGAAAAAGTAAGAGGTGCCGATGACCACCGGCAGCAGGAGGGAAACATAGTAAAATGCCTCCACTGCACCCTGAAACCATCGGGTGAATACCAGGGTGAGCCCCGCATGGACCAACACCCAGAACAGGATATGCTGGTAGGTCTTCATACCTGCGTTTGACCGATCATGAACCCAATATCGCAAAAAAAAGGAAGCCCGGATCATTCTGTCGACGGATAACAGGTTTCGGGCCGGATTTGACCTTGCGCTGTATGTACCGTCAAACCTACCTTTGTAGCGAACTCCATTATTCATTCTAAATATTTGAATCATGAAAGATCTGTATTATATGGGAGGCCCCCTGTTTATGGGCATACTCACCATCCTGTTGCTTGCACTGCTGGCAATGACCGTATATTTTATTATCAATCTGTCAACCGGAAAAGCGGTTGAAAAGAAAAATTTCAGGCACCAGCTTGGTTATATTAAGTCAGCCGGACTCTTCACCATGATCACGGGGATCCTGGGACAGCTGATCGGATTGCTGGAAGCGTTCAGGGCCATCGAACGTGTGGGGGACATCTCCCCTGCGCTCCTTGCGGGCGGACTGAAGGTTTCCATGATCACCACCCTGTACGGGATCCTTATCTACCTGTTCTCCATCCTGATCTGGTTCCTGCTGGACCTGTGGTATCTGAAGACCGGGCCCGCGGAAATTGAGGAATAAAGAAACAGGCAGAATCCAAATCATTTGTATATTTGGTACTTTCCAGGATCGCTGGACGGACAGCTGGAAGGAATACCACAGGTGACCAGGCTATTTGTAAATACCATTCTGATCCTTTTTTCCCTGGTACCCCTTCCGGGCCGGGATACCGCCCTCATACAGAGCCAGGAAGCCCGGAATGAGCTCCGGATCAGGCTGCACGGTGAAGCAGAAGGAAGCGGATTATGCGGAACACAGCTGCAATCGCCCATCCTGGTCAGGGTATCGGCACGATCCGGAGGCCCTGCTGCCGGCATCCCGGTGGCGTTCGCCATCATATCCCAACCGGAAAGTGGTACGGGAGCCTCGATAAATCCCCCCCTGGCCCGAACGGATTCCGCCGGTTTCGCCCTGACCCGGCTCACGCTGGGTTCCGGTCCGGGCAGTTACCGGGTCTCCTGCAGGATCGAGGAAGGATTTCCTGACAATGAGGTGATCTTTCATGCGAAAGCCAGGAGCCGGAATTGGGTGTATATGCTGGTAATCGGACTGCTCGGGGGACTGGGCCTTTTCCTGTTCGGGATGCATACCATGAGCGAAGGGATGCAGCAGTC
This sequence comes from Bacteroides sp., assembly GCA_011056635.1. Taxonomy (GTDB): domain Bacteria; phylum Bacteroidota; class Bacteroidia; order Bacteroidales. The sequence goes on along the minus strand of DSEO01000334.1, from coordinate 19,224 downwards.
GGCCGGAGCCCGGCTGCGTTCCATCCTGAACCAGGTGACCCGCAACCGGATCGTTGGGGCGGGGATCGGCACGCTGGTCACCACCATCATACAGAGCAGCAGCGCCACCTCGGTCATGCTGGTCAGCTTTGTGAATGCGGGACTTCTGAAGTTCAGGCAGACCATCCCGGTGTTGCTCGGGGCCGCCATCGGGACCACCATTACGGCACAGATCATCGCATTCAAGATCACCGAATACAGTCTCCTGCTCATCGCAGCCGGTTTCTTTATGCAGGCTTTATCAAAGAAGGAGCAGGTGAAATCCACCGGGTCCGCACTCTTCGGATTCGGCGTACTGTTCTTCGGTATGGACATCATGTCGGATGCCATGGCCCCGCTCCAGGAGTGGGAACCATTCATTGATCTCCTGTTAAGGCTGGAGAACCCGCTGGTGGGGATCCTCATCGGGGCAATTTTTACCGCACTGATCCAATCCAGCAGTGCATTTATCGGGATCATGATCGTGCTCGCCTCACAGGGACTGCTCACCCTGGACGCTTCCATCCCCCTCCTTCTGGGATCCAACCTGGGAACCCCAGTGACGGCACTCCTTTCCAGTCTCCGGGCAAACCGGGAAGCCAGAAAGGTTGCCCTCTCATTTTTTATCATCAAACTGCTGAGCGTCCTTATTTTCGGTGCATGGACCATACAACTGGGCAGGCTGCTGCTCCAGTTCACTCCCGAAGCTCCCCTGCCGCGGCTGATCGCCAATGCGCATACCTTCATCAACCTGGCAATGATGCTCCTGCTCCTTCCCGTCACCGCCACCCTGGCAAAATTGGTGGACCGGCTGGTGAAACAACCTAAAGAAAAGGCAGAGGCCCCCTTTGTCCCACTTTACCTGGATGAAAACACCATCTCCACCCCTTCGCTGGCCCTCAGCCTGGCCAAACAGGAGATCATCCGCATGGGAGAGATCGTTAATACCATGTTCTCCCTGATCCTCCATCCCTTTACGGACAAAGATCCTTCGACGCTGGATGCCATCTACACCCACGAAAAGGAAGTGAACTTCCTCCGGGATGCCATCAAGGATTACCTGCTGAAGGTCAGCCAGGAATCCATCGACAGCAAACGGGTCAATGAATCGTTCCTGATGCTTTACACCCTGAACGAATATGAGAAGATCGCGGACATCATTTCAGGGAGCCTGGCCAACAGGGCAGAAAAGTGGATGGCCCTGGGCTACGATTTCTCAGTCAGGGGGAGGAAGGAACTGGAGGAGTATCATGAGGAGATCGGCAAACAGCTGAGCAATTCGCTGGTGGTTTTTGAAGAGACCAACCTCCAGCGGGCAGCGCAGATGAAATCGAAACACAAGGAATACAGGAACCTTTCCAAAGAGCTTGAAAAGCAGCATTATGACAGGATCCTCGAGGGGATGAAGGAATCCATCGAAAGCAGTGAAACACACCTGGAGATCCTGACCCTGCTCAGCACCATTGACAGTCACGCCACCAACATCGCCAGGATTGCCCTGGACTGGGACCAGAAGGCCACATGAGCCATTTGAAATATTGTTGTAATTTTAAATAAAAGATGATGAGAACACTTATTCTTGTGATGTTTGCAGCTCTCCTGGTCACAGCCTGCACCAGCAAACAGGCAGGTCAGGAGGAGCAATCAGAGAACGGATTCACCTTTGTATTCCTGACAGACATTCATCTGAAACCGGAGATGAAGGCCACTGAAGGTTTCCAAATGGTCATTGATACCGTGAATGCACTGGCTCCCGATTTTGTGATCACGGGCGGAGACCAGATCGATGATGCCCTCTATGCGAGTTATGAAAGGGCCGATTCGCTGTACGGACTGTACAAGACAATGGCAGCGGGTTTCAAGATGCCGGTGTACAATACCATGGGAAACCACGATATTTACGGTTACAGCAGCCTGCCGAAGGTGAGCCGGGACCACCCCGAATTCGGGGAACGGATGTTCGAGCAGCGGGTCGGCAAAAGGTATTATTCGTTTGATCACAAGGGATGGCATTTCATGATCATTGACGGGATCGAACAGGGCGACGGCACCTGGGGCAATTACGTGGGCATGGTGGATGCGGAACAGCTCGAATGGATCCGGCAGGACCTGGCAGGGATTGATAAGGAAACACCTGTGGTCATATCCACGCACATCCCGCTGGTGAGCATCAGGCCCCAGATCAATAACGGTCCGCTTTATGCTGAGAACCACAGTGCACTTGTGATCAACTCCACGGATGTGCTCGCCCCCTTCAGGCAAAAGAACCTGAAGCTCGTCCTGCAGGGTCATCTGCATTTCCTGGAAGAGCTCAATCTCTTGAACCGGGTGCGTTTCATCACGGGAGGAGCGGTCTGCGGTTCATGGTGGCAAACCCCCGATGATGCTGTGCTGCAGGAAGGATTTGTGCTGGTGAAGGTCACCGATAACGATTTCACCTGGGAATATATCGACTACGGCTGGGAAACCGGCATCAAAAGCAATTAAGAACTGATGAAAAAACAACTGATCCTTCTGCTTCCTTTCATCATTGCAGCACTTTGTGCATGCAACCGGTCCGGTCCGAAAATCGGTCTGCTGGCCGGATCGGTCGATTCGGAGGAATCTTTTTTCACATCCATGGAAACCAACAGGCAATGGCCTTCTTACAGGGGATATTTTGCATGCGGGTTCCTGGACAATGCACATCTGCCGGACAGCTTTGATGTTTCCACAGGGTACAACGTGAAATGGGATGCGGAGATCCCCGGACTGGGTCTTTCATGCCCTGTTGTATGGGATGACCGGCTGTTCGTGACCACTGCGATCAGCGAAGAGGACCGGGAAGGATTCCGGACAGGAATGTACGGGAACATTGAACCTGTCAGCGATTCATCGGAACACACCTGGATGCTTTACTGTCTGGGAAAAGAGGACGGCAAGATCCTGTGGGAAAGAACGCTCCACCGGGGTATCCCCAGTGTCAAAAGACATCCCAAATCGTCCCATGCCACAACCACTGCTGCCACTGACGGAACACACGTTGTGGTTTTTCTGGGTTCGGAAGGGCTGTATTGTTACACCGTGGAAGGCGAGTTGCTGTGGGAGAGGGATTTCGGGCTGATCATGTCGGCCTGGAACGTGGTGGAAAGCGCCGAATGGGAGTTCGGCAGCTCCCCCATCATATTCCGGGACCGGCTGATCATCCAGGCAGATGCGCTGAACACCGCTTTTGTGGCTGTGCTTGACCTGTTCACGGGAGAGACCGTCTGGAGAAAGGAGCGGGATGAGATACCGGGTTGGTGTACCCCCAATATTTATTTTGACGGAGCAATGCCACGGGTGGCGGTCAACGGATACAATCACAGGGGAGGCTATGACCTGGAGACTGGAGAGGAGGTATGGAAGATGTCCGGCGGAGGCGATATCCCCATTCCCACACCGGTTGTATGGAAGGACCTGATCTTTTTTAACAGCGCACACGGACGCCATTTTCCCATCATGGCCGTCAGGAACAGCGCAACCGGAGAGATCCCCTACCCGGAATACGATTCGGTGACCGATGACCGAATCGCATGGTTCCATGATCGCGGCGGGGCTTATATGAGCTCGGTGCTGGTTTATGACAGCCTGCTTTACAGGCTCCGGTGGAACGGAAATCTTACCTGTTTTGATCCGGGCAACGGGGAGGTGATCTATCAGCAAACGGTCAGTCCCACCAGCTTTATCGCCTCACCCGTGGCCGCTGACGGAAAGATCTATATGGTTTCGGAAGCCGGGACCGTCTATATTGCCAGGTCGGGAAGCACCTATGAGCTTCTCACCGAGATCCCCCTCGGAGAGGTGTCACTTGTGAGCCCCGCCATTGCGGAGGGGATGATGGTTTTCCGAACAGCCGGAAAACTCATCGCCGTGTCGTCTGAAATTCATTGATAAAAAGGTATTCCATGGGTTTGATGAGGGTTGTTTTATCGTATTGGCTGATCTGTGTCTTTTCCATTGGTTCCTGTCAGGCGGAAAAACCGGAGAAGTATGTGCCGGCAAGCGAAAGAAAGCGAATAAAATATGCCACCCCGGAGCCTGGAACCTATCTGAAACCAGGTGCTTATCAGGTCCTTCAGGTGATCAACCGTGTTATGGAGGAACCCGAATCCTTCGAAAAACCAACCCAATGGGCCTACCGGATCTTCTCCCCCCGGTTGAAAAAAACGGTGGATACCGCGTTCACTTATCGCGACAGGAGCATCCCGGTCAGGATCTATTACCCCACAAGACAAAGCCTGGAAGGCAACCAACCTGTTATCTTGTTTATTCACGGAGGAGGATTTTCATATGGCAGTGTGGCAGAGTACGATCTGATGGTGGGCAAGCTGGCAAAAATCACCGGCATGATCATGGTTTCGGTGGAATACAGGCTGGCCCCGGAATACCCGTTCCCTGCCGCGGTGGATGATTGTTATGACGTACTGTGCTGGCTCCAGGAAAACGCCATAAAAATAGGGGGAGATAAAGGCAGGATCTGCGTGATGGGAGACAGCGCAGGGGGGAACCTTGCCACGGTCCTCACCCTTCGGTGCAGGGATGACCGCAGGCCCCTGCCGGAATGCCAGGTGCTGATCTATCCGGGAGTCACCTTTGCGGACACCATGTACGCATCCCGGGTCTACTTCGGGTTAAGCTCCATGCGGTTTGTCCTGGATGAAGCATTTCTCAGGAGAGTCAGGTCAGAATACATGGGTGAGATGCGGGATGTGCGGAATCCGTATCTGTCACCCCTTGAAGCCGACCTCACTGCCGACCTTCCACCCGCCCTGGTCATTACTGCGGAATGTGATCCCATCCGCGATGGAGGAAGGGATTATGCAAAAAGACTGAAAGCGGCGGGTGTGGAAGTGGAACATATCGAATACAGCGGAATGATTCACGGGTTTATGAGCTTTCACATGGTCATCAGGGATGCGATGGCAGCCATGAAGTACATCCGGGATTACCTCGACCCGCTGATGAAAAAAAACCAAATCATTCATGAATAAATATATGAATTCCTATATTTACTTTTGCTAGGAATTCGGCCATGATCGGTAAGCACCTCTTACTTTCCCTGAGAAGCTTAAAAAGAAACGTATTGTATGCAATCCTTGTGATTGCAGGACTCGCGCTGGGAATCACCACCTTTCTTGCCACCATCCAGTGGTCCACCTGGCATCTCACCTTTGACAGAAGCTATCCGGACCGGGAACGGATATACAGACTGACATTCGAGGAAAAAAATGAAGGCTTCTACCGCCATACCGCCAGGATCCTTCACGGGAATATCCTGAACAGGATCATGTTCTCGGATATGCTTTCGGGGATCGAGCAGGCGGGGAGACTCGCCCCCTACAGAAAGGCGGCTTTTATCCTGGATGAAACCTCCTCCTACGAACCTTACGCCTATGCCTGTGATCCAACCTTCCTGGAAATATTCCGGCCCGGGGTGATCCGGGGTGAGGAAGAAAACATGCTGCAGGAACCCTATACGGCCATCCTCACGGAGAGTACCGCCCGGAAATTCTTCGGGGATCAGAACCCCCTGGGGCAATCCTTTGAACTGATGCACCAGTTTGATGTACGACCCACCACATATACGGTAACGGGAGTGATCAGGGACTTTCCGGACAATTCACACTTCAAAATCTCCGTGCTGACTTCCTTTGATAATCCCATTGACTATGCAAGTACTGCCTGGACCTATCTGAAGCTGAATCCCGGGACCGATCCCGACCAGGCGGAGAAGAACCTGAAACTGTTCATTGAAAGCAATTTCGATGCTTCTTGGGCCGACAGGATCCAACCCCAGTTGCAACCCGTTACCAAGATCCACCTGCAGTCCCACCTGGCCAGGGAAATACAGCCCAATGTCAGGTTCCGGACCGTGGTGATCCTGATGATTGCGGGTATGCTTGTTTTCCTGCTGGCATGGTTCAATTTCACCCTGCTCTCCTTCAGTCAGAATCAGCTACACGTCCAGCGGCTGGTGGTTCAGTGGCAGATGGGTGCGGGGAAGGAGGTTTTTTTCAGGCAATTTCTGATAGATCACCTGTTCGTTGGTTCCATTTCTCTTGTTGCAGGGATCCTGCTCACCTTCCTGCTCAGGCCTGTCATCGAGCGACTGGGCGGCCAGTTCATTTTTCATGATACCGGGCTGATCCTGCTGTCCCTGTCCCTGCTCCTCCTGCTGCTGGCCGCAAGCTCCCTGCTCACTTCCGCCATCTCCACCGAGAAACTCTACCGGTATCTTCAGCACAGGTACCTTTCAACCAAAACGGGTACGCCTCCGGATACCACGGGAAAAAACTATTTTATACGCGGGGTGATCATCCTGGAGTTCATCATCACCTTCGTTCTTGTTTCGAACCTGATGATGATCAGCAGGCAAACCCGTTATGCCATGTCGGCCCAGCTGGGTGCGTCGGTGAAAGAGGCCATCCACATCCACGGACTGCACCGTCCCATCGTGGATGAATTCGGTTTGTTCAAGGATATGATGCTTGAAAGTCCCCACGTGGCCGGGGTGACGGCCAGCATGGAAGAACCCACCGGAGAGGCCATGGATGCCAATACTTTTGAGATAGACGGGATCGATGAAGGAGACAAACAACTGTTTCTTTTCCCGGTGGACGAGGATTTCCTGCGCTTTTATCAACTGGAGGTCATTCACGGGGCCGGATTTCCCGAGCAGTATGACCCGCAGGATTCCACGGAATTTTTCATTCTGAACGAGACGGCCGCACGAATGATCTCAGATACCATGGAGAACCTGGTGGGCAGAACATTAACCCTCCATTTCAATTATCCCGGCTTCATCTGGCCGGGACCGATCACCGGGATCATCAGGGATTTTCACCTTTCGGGGCTTGGATACCAGGTTACCCCCATGGTGGTGTTTCCCAAATACACCTGGCTCTTCTGTTTCTCGGTGCTGCCATCAGATGACCCGGGACCGGCCATTGACCACCTGAAGCGCGTCTGGGAGGAACTTTTCCCTTCTTATCCGCTGGATTACAATTTTTCTTCCGCACTCATCGAACAGCTGTATCAGTCGGAACTCAGCCAGATCAAGATCCTTCTGGTATTCAGCATCCTTTCGGTCATCATTGCAGGAATGGGCCTGTTTGCCCTGAGCGGCTTCTTCATGCAGAAAAGGATCAAATCTGCCGCCCTGAAAAAGATCAACGGTGCCATGATCCACCAGATCATTTTGCCCGAGCTGTTGTATTACCTCTGGCTGGCACTGTTATCCACCGTGATTTCCATACCGGCGTCACTGTTCCTGATGGAGCGCTGGTTGCGCAACTATGTTTACAGGATCGAATTGCCGGTTTGGATATTCATTTTCTGCGCGGGCATACTGATCATTTTCAGCTGGATCGCAGTATTCTATCACTCATGGCGGCTGGCAAGGATCAACCCCGTTGAATTTATCAGGGAAAATTAATATGGAACATTCTTTTCACTACACCAATCACATTCAGGATCTTTCAAGGATTCATGCAGACCTGGCCAAACTGGCTGCCGAATGGTCCATTCCCGTGTCGGAGCTGAGACAGGTAACAGTGATTGTTGAGGAACTGCTCTCTAATATTATCCGGTTCGCATTTGATGATCCGGATGATCATTCAATTGAGGTAAAGGTCAGCAAATCAGACCGGCTGATCACAATCAGGATCACTGATGACGGGATCCCATTCAATCCAGTGGATTACCATCCTGCTCCCGTCAGCGATCCTGCTTCCTCAAATACCGGGGGTATGGGGATCATCCTGGTCCGCACTTTTTCGGATTCCATCGAGTACAAAAGGGCCGGTCAAAGGAACCATCTCACCGTTTTCAAGTTCATAAAAAGTAATCCGTGAGGTATCCGGTTATTTAAATAGTTTTGCTATTTTCGGACTTTGTCACTGACGGATCCAATCTTTAGTAACACATCATGAACAGCAAGAATTACTCGCCCTGGCAGCTCTGGTCGCTTGTGCTCCTCCGGGTTGCCATCGGGTGGCATTTTCTCTATGAAGGTATCAGCAAACTGATGAATCCTGACTGGTCCAGTCTCGCCTACCTGATGGATTCGGAGGGATGGTTCGAGGGACTCTTCCATTCCATGGCCGGTAATCCGTCGCTGCTCAACGTGCTGGATTTTTTGAATATATGGGGACTAATTCTCATCGGGGCGGGACTGATACTGGGTATGTTTACCCGTATAGCCGCCATTGCGGGAATGGTGCTGCTTGCGTTTTATTATCTGTCACACCCTCCGCTCGTCGGTGCAACCTATTTGATCCCCAGTGAAGGGAGTTACCTGTGGGTCAATAAAAACCTCATCGAATTAATCACACTCTGGGTGATACTCCTGTTTCCGACCTGGAACACAGTGGGCATCGACCGGTTTATCTTCAACAAATACAGGAACTGACGCTATGAGCGAGAAATCACAAAATGATCCGGGGAGCAGCATGAAAAGACGGGACCTTCTGAAGGGTTTTGCCACACTCCCTGTCGTTGGAGCATTTGCATACGGAGCCTGGAGAAAGAGAAGGCAGGACCACCTCAGGAATCACAGGCTTATCCGGGAATTGAATATGAGTACGGGGGACCTGGAATACAAACGGTATGCCCATGACGGGGATGCGATCAGGCTGGGCATTATCGGTTATGGCATAAGGGGTACACAGCTCATGAAGGCAGCAGGATTCGTCCAGCCTGAAACCATCCGGGACTGGAAGGAATCTGCTGAAAAAGACTCCAGGGATACCCGGTATGAGGAATTCCTCGGGCAGGATGATCTGAATGTGGTTGTCAATGGTGTTTGCGACCTGTTCGATGTCCATGCGGAACGGGCCATCAGTGCTGCCTCCAACGTGGGAAGAGAAGGACCCGGCGGGAGCATGGAAAAAACACCGAAAAGGTACAGAAATTACCGGGAATTGCTGGCAGACAAGGATATCGATGCTGTGATCATTGCCACTCCGGACCACTGGCATGCAAACATGGCCATCGATGCAGCACGTGCTGGCAAACATATCTACGTGGAGAAAGGTCTCGCCTGTACTGCAGAAGAGGTTTTTGCAATCAGGGATGCCGTCAGGGAAAGCGGGGTCATTTTTCAGCTGGGACACCAGGGAAGGCAGACAGAGAGTTATATCAAAGCGAAGGAGGCAGTGGATAAAAACCTGCTGGGTAAGATCAACCTGATAGAAGTATGTACCAACCGGAATTCTCCCAACGGGGCCTGGGTATACGACATCCATCCGGATGGGAACAGCCGGACAATTGACTGGAAGCAGTTCGAAGAACCCTGTGAAACGAAACATCCATTCAGTGCGGAACGTTTCTTCCGCTGGCGCTGCTGGTGGGATTATGGCACAGGGCTTTCCGGTGATCTACTCACCCATGAATACGATGCCATCAACCAGATCCTCGGAATGGGGATCCCGGAATCGGCCATATCGTCGGGAGGTGTTTATTTTTTCGAACAACCGGACCATTATGTAAACGAAGTCAGGGAAGTTCCGGATATCTGGAATGCCACATTTGAATATCCCCACCTCAATTTTGCATTGCTATACAGTGCCACACTGGCCAACAACCGGGACCGGGGGAAGGTGATCATGGGACATGACGGCTCCATGGAACTGGGGAACAGTCTGCGTATATATGCCTGCCCGGAAAGCACAAGATACAGGGAAAAGATCGAAAGCGGCCTGATCCAGCCGGACCTACCCATTTATACTTACATTCCCGGGCGTAAAAACGTGGACGGTGTAACCACACCCACCGAACAGTACTTCGCGGACAGGGGATTGTTATATACCTACCGCGGCGGGCGGAGGGTGGACACCACCCACCTGCATATTGCCGAGTGGCTGGAAGGAATCAGGCAGGGAAAGCAACCCAGCTGTAACATTGACCAGGCTTTTGAGGAAGGCATCACGGCCGCCATGGCAACCATGGCATACCGGGAAGGCCGGAAGGTATACTGGGACAGGGAGAAACAGCAGGTCGTGTGAACCCTTCCCGCACTGGCCCCCGGACAGATTTTATTGCCTGTCCTCCGGCAACCGGCTTTCATCGTACATTTTCCACAGGGCATGGATCCCTGCATAGATCTCCAGTTCCGGACAGTTGAAATCATACCGCATACGCTCATTCAGAAACAGGAGGAAGCCATCCGGTTCCTCTCTATCATGAAAAGTTTCCTGGCCGGGCGTTGTCTCCTGCTCAGGTTCTGGAAGAAATATGATACCGATGAACTGATCAGGAAACCCACACTTTGGATATTTTCTTCATCCATGTCGCAGGGGATGTAACCGGGATCCTGCCGGGGAAGTCCAAGTTTTTCTCCCATGGACTGTTCTTGCGGCATGGTGATAACCGCCTCCCTGAAATCTCCGGAACGTGCGCCGCGAAACGATTGAACCAATTCCAGCGATGCTTGTTAAAAGGAAACTGGTCCGAATACCCGGATCTTAAACCGGATTTAAATGCTGAAAATTGTTTTGCTGGACGGCGCCACCATCGGAAAGGTGAATAATTTCAAGCTTATTTCGAAGCTTGGTGATTTTGAAATGTTCGACGAAACCGAACCCGGACAGGTCGTGCAGCGCTGTCTGGACAGGGAGGTGGTCATTGTGAACAAGGTGGAGATGACTTCCGCTGTGATGAAAAAGCTTCCGGATCTGAAACTGATTTGTGTTGCTGCCACCGGGATGAACAATGTGGATCTGAACTATGCAAAGAACAATGGGATCGAAGTCAAAAATGTGGCCGGTTATTCAACCGATTCTGTGGCGCAGCTCACATTCACCATGTTGCTGTACCTGGTGAACAAACCCAGTTATTATGACAATTTCGTCAAGAGCGGAGCTTATTCCAGGGGCAATTCATTCACCCACCACGGTGAACCTTTCTGGGAACTGAAAGGAAAGCGCATGGGCATTGTCGGCCTCGGCACCATTGGCCGCCAGGTGGCGCGCATCGCCGAATCATTCGGGATGGAAGTGGTTTTTTATTCCACCACCGGGCGCAACAACCACATCAGCTATAAGCGGTTTGAACTGGATGACCTTTTGAAGAGCTCCGATGTGGTGTCCATCCACGCTCCCCTGAACAACCGGACACGGAATCTGATCACCTATGAAAAGATGAAACTGATGCGTCCCTGTGCCATCCTGCTCAACCTGGGACGCGGCGGGATCATCAACGAGCAAGATCTTGCGAAAGCGCTAAACGATAACCTGATCGGTGCCGCAGGAATTGATGTGCTGGAAAAGGAACCCATCGAGCCGGATAACCCCCTTCTGAAACTGTATGACAGGGATAAAATCCTGATCACACCCCACATGGCCTGGGCTTCCAGGGAATCCCGCGAATTGCTGGTTGAAAAAATTGCCCGGAACATCGAGATGTTCCAAAAAGGTCACCCGGACTGATCAGATTGATTTTCCCGCTTTGATCAGCAAATCCCGGGTGGCAATGATCCCCGCATGCTCGTCCAGTCTCCTGCCTTCGTATTCAATACCGATATAACCCCGGTAACCCGCCTCCTTCACGATCTTCAGCAACCTGAAAAAATCACTCTGGGTCTCATGGCCCTGTTCGTCAAAGTCGTGTGATTTTGCACTGACACCTTTTGCGTAGGGCATCAATTCTTTGACCCCCAGGTATCTGTCATAAGTTTTGGTGCCACTGATCCGAAAGTTTCCGAAATCGGGAAGGGTACCGCAGTTATCCATGTTCACTTCCTTCATGATAGCAGCAAGCCATTGACCGCTGGAGGAATAACCTCCATGATTCTCTACGATCACATGGATCGCATGATCTTCAGCAAAACGGCAGAGTTCGGTGAGACTTCTGACAACTGCCGCGGCCACGCCCTCTTCCGTGCCTCTTCCCGCGGCATTCACCCGGATGGAATGGCAGCCCAGCACCTCAGCGCACTCTATCCATTCAAAATGGCGTTCCACCGCCCTCCTCCTTTTGGGTTCATACTGGTCTCCCAGGTCTCCCTCTTCATCGATCATGATCAGTACATTATTCATATTGAGATCGATCGTACGCTTCAAAAGTTCTTCGGCATATTCCTTCGAGGAGGAAGGGAAGAACTGGTTCACATACTCCAGTGCGTGGATATCAAAGTTCTTCTTTGTATAAGCGGGAAAATCAAGGTTGTCCAGTTTCCCGCTGAAAAGTGTTTGGTTCAGGGACCATTCCGCCAGGGAGATCTTGAAAAACAATGACTCATCCGGAGAATACCTTTCGGATAAATTTGAAAAAGCTGCCGGAGTGACTGAGAGCGCTGCAGCACCCATGGCCGCATTTTTTACAAAGGACCTTCTCGTTTGCATCATACGAATTTTTCCTGTTAAGATAATCATATTATGCTTTCCTGAAATCCCCGTCCCTCCATCTGGTTCATATCATTTCATAAAACCGCTTGAATCATATTGTTATATTCACTAACTTTTAAACATCGTTAAGCACCATACAACGATGGATACAACCAAGGGAAACGGAAGTCCGGATAGTTTCACGGGACACCTGGTCAGTCTGCAGAAACAGCTGTTTTATTATGCACTGCAGCTGACTGAAAATCAGGAAGATGCCAGGGACCTTGTGCAGGAAACCAGCTACAAGGCACTGAAAAACAGGAAAAGACTGCATAATGATGAGCATATCAGAGCCTGGCTTTATACCATCCTGAAGAACACTTATATCAACTACCTGAGAAGCAGTCATTACAAGCAGCAGGTGAATGCCACGGATGATCTGGACCAGATCCAGCTACAGACCCGGGCAGCCCCCGAAGATTCTCCCGACGAGCAGCTGATCAGGAAAGAACTGCATGAGGTCATCCATATGTTGCCGGTAGTCTATGAAAGGCCCATCCGGATGTTCCTGACCGGTTATTCCTACAAGGAAATTTCCACACAGATGAATATTCCCATCGGAACGGTCAAGAGCAGGATCCACCTGGGTAAAAAACAGATCCGGAGCGTTTATTCAGCCTGATCATACAAGGTCGCAGGCATCTTCAGGCATCCAGTGCGGATCCTTCCCTTCCCACTTAACGTTGCATCCAATGGGATTGGTTACCGGTACCGATATCTCCCGGCCTGAAGTGGCCTCATCCAGCGCCCTCTCCAGGTCATTCACCGTAATGCGGTCCGGATTTCTGGGCTGGTCCACTCCCCTTCCGGTATACACGAGCTTTCGATCTTTATCGAACAGATAAAAATGGGGTGTGCGCAATGCTCCGTATGCCCGGGCCACATCCTGACTTTCATCGCGCAGGTATATCCATGGAAACTGGTGCTCCTTCATTCGGTTCACCATGTGCTCAAATCCATCGATCGGGTAGGTTTTCGCACTGTTGGAATTGATGCCGATGAACCGGACGTTCCTGTCCCCATATTTTTCCGCTGTCCGTTTTGTAATCTCATCGGATCCGATCACATACGGACAATGGTTGCAGGTAAAGAAAATCACCAGGAAGTCTTCCCCGAAATCGGCGAGTTCGTATGTTTTTCCATCGGTGGCGGGTAGTTTAAAACCGGGTGCTGCGGCACCTATCTGCAATGTGTAAGCCATGGCGATTAAAATTAAATGGTTCGTAAGTAGAATACAAATTACAACCGGAATTGTTTGTTTAAATCATTGAAAGGTTCAAACAAATATCCGCCGCCGGTGTTTACCTGTTGATGAAACAGTATCTGATCATACTCCTGTTGCTCTGGCTGGGCTCCGTACCGGCAGTTGCCCAGGATATCCCCGAGATCGACAGGGCGGACCTGGCCCGGATCACCGGGCAGGCAAATGACACCACCTATGTGGTGAATTTCTGGGCCACATGGTGCTCGCCCTGCGTGAAAGAGATCGGCTATTTTGAGGAGCTTCACCGGGAATACGGAGCATCGGGGGTCAGTGTGATCCTTGTGAACCTCGATTTTCCGAATCAGGTTGACAGTCGGGTCATTCCCTTTTTGAAAGAAAGAAATATCACGGCCCCGGTGATGCTCATGACCGACCTCCAATACAATGAATGGATCGACCTGGTGGATCCGGGCTGGTCAGGTGCCATTCCCGCCACCCTGATCTACAAAAATGCCGAACGTGTGTTCCTCGAGCAGGAACTGACACGGGAAGCTTTATATGACAACTTACATCAAATCCATAACTGACATGAAAAAGACAATGCTGACATTTTCGCTTGCATTTGCATCGATCCTGATGCTGCATGCCGGCCTGAAGCCGGGTGATAATGCGGTGGACTTTTCACTGAAGAATGTGGACGGGACCACCGTTTCCCTCTCCGATTACAGCGACCAGAAAGGTGTGATCGTGGTTTTTACCTGCAATCCCTGTCCGTTTGCCAAAGCATATGAACAGCGGATCATTCAATTGCACAAAAAATATGCTCCTGAAGGATATCCGGTCGTTGCGATCAATCCCAACGATGACCAGGTTTCGCCGGAGGATACCTTCGATAAGATGGAAGCCCGTTCCCTGGAAAGCGGCTTTCCGTTTCCATACCTGAAAGATGCAACACAGGAGGTATACCAGGCTTACGGGGCCACACGCACTCCCCATATCTACCTGCTGGAAAATAAGGGAGGAACATTCAAAGTGGCCTACATCGGCGCCATCGATGACAATGCCATGGATGCATCGGCTGTATCCAACAGGTACCTGGAGGATGCCATCAATTCTCTGCGGGCAGGAAATCAGCCGAATCCGGCTACCACAAAAGCCGTAGGCTGTACCATCAAGACCCGGAACTGAATTTGAAAAAAAATCGCATCTTTGCAGTGCCATACAAAACACTGCAAAGATGCATTTTGACATTCTGGAGGTGCTGGCAACCTTCATGGTACTTTTTGCCATCATCGACATATTTGGGTCCATACCCGTGATCCTGGATATCAAATCCAAAATCGGATCATTCTATCCGGGAAAAACCACCCTTGTGGCATTCGTAATCATGCTTCTTTTCCTGTTTATCGGGGAACCTTTGCTGGGTGTTTTCGGCGTGGATATTTCTTCTTTTGCCATTGCGGGTTCATTCATTTTGCTGCTCATGGGTCTGGAAATGGTCCTCGGTATCCAGCTCTTCAAACATGATGCCGAGGGAGGCGGGGCCATCGTGCCCATTGCATTTCCATTGATCGCCGGAGCCGGTTCGATTACCACACTTCTCTCACTGAGAGCTGAATACCAGACCATAAATATTCTGATAGCTCTTTCTTTGAATATGATTATTGTGTATCTTGTACTCCGAATGACGGCATTTTTCGAAAAACTTCTGGGACCCAATGGATTGCATATTCTGAAGAAGTTTTTCGGGATTATATTGCTGGCCATTGCCATCAGGCTTTTTATATCCAATACGGGCATTGATATATCTAAAGGTATGTAAATGAGAGGGCTGATCTGGATTGCAGGCATATTGCTCTTACTGGCAGGATGTTCAAGTGATGTCCAATCCTGGTTATCCATCCACAACGGAACGGAGCTGCCTATCTATACCCTTCCCTATACTGCCGAGTATTCAGAGGGTTCATGGATCCAGCCCGGCGTGATGGAAGATTTCTATTCCATTGAAAACGACTGCCTGGACGGTTATGAGTATTTTTCTTTCTATTATGACAGCCTTATCGTATTTCTCGAAGGCGATGATAACGAACCCATTAAATTCTATAAGGACGGTTCAGCCATTAATTACGATGCCACACTGAATCCCTTCACCAATCCGGAGGTCTGGAAGAAAAGGGAATTTGACCGGCATCTGCCGGGATCAGCGCTTAACACTTTGGAAGAGAAACGTATTTATGAACACTACTTCTCTATTCAATCCGCCGGTATCAAATCCATCCGGGACACAACACGGCTGGATTTAAATCCTGCTTCTTAGGACATCCGCCATCTGCTCTTTCGAGAGGGAAACCGGATGGAACTTGTGAGACGTGTGCTCGATGACCTTCTGAATGTGCTCCTCAGTGAATCCAAATCCGGATAGACTCTTCGGGATCTCGAGTAGATTGGTTATATGGATCAGCTTCTCTTTGAACGCATTCAGATATTCCTTGTCCTGTTTGTATTTGAAATCAGAAAATACTTTGCTCACGATAATCAGTTTCCGGATGGCGGGATGATCGGGTTGATCGATCAGATTATCAATGGTGTATGCGAATACCGGTGCCATCAGAGATCCGCATACCAGGCCATGGGGAATATCAAAGAATCCCCCGAGCGGTGATGCGAATCCATGCACCAGTCCCAGTCCCGCATGCGTCAGTGTGATCCCCGAGAACATCGCTGCCAGTGCCATTCCTGACCTGGCCTCCAGGTTATTTTCTCCTTCCAGGAAAGCCCGGAGGAGATACTTCTTGATCTGTTTCAGTCCCTGCAAGGCAATGGCATCTGTCAGCGGATTGGCCTGATTGGAAATATAGGATTCAAGCAATTGTGTGAAGGCATCCATTCCGCTGGTTGCGGTAAGCCGGGCCGGACACGACAACATCATCTCGGGATCAATAATGGCCAGTTCGGGAATGAAATTGTTATGACGCAGGGATTTCTTGAAACCATGCTCCCCCACTTCGCTGATCACCGCGTTTTTTGTCATCTCGCTTCCCGTACCGGAGGTGGTCGGCATGGCGATGAACGGGATCTTATCACCCGGATGTTCCCTGTCCCCCACTCCCTCCAGGTATTCTTTTGTTCTTCCTTCGACCGGGATCATGGCTGAAACTGCTTTTCCGGCATCCATCACGCTTCCCCCTCCCACAGCAACCACCACCTGAATACCAGAACTGCGGTACCTGTCTGCTATCTCATCGATCATGGCAGGCGAGGGCTCATGGGAAATGATCTCCTGATCGACATGCAAACCGGCCTGACTGAGGCCGGACAGAATTTCCTCGCCATGTCCCGAATTGTGGATGGAGGATGAACCGGTGAGCAGAAGCACCTGTCTCCCCCTGGCTGAGGCAGCTCCTGGTAATTCATCTCTCTTTCCTTTGCCAAAGATGATTTCAGGTAAAGGTGAAAACTGAAAAGAACCGATCATGATATCAATGTTTGTGTAAATATAAGAAAAGTCAGATAAGTCAGTTTACAACCTCCGGATCGTCAATCCCCCGTCCACCATGACCACCTGTCCGGTGGAATAGGGCATGGCCCCTGTGGCCATGGCTACTGCCACTCTCCCCACATCTTCCGGGAGTCCCCACCGCTGTTGGATACAGATCCCGGATGCGATCAACCTGTCATATCTTTCGGTAACGGCTGCTGTCATATCCGTTTTGATGATCCCCGGGCTGATTTCATAGACGGGGATATCAAACTCACCCAGCCTGGCTGCCCATAACCTGGTGGCCATGGAAATCCCTGCCTTGGAAATACAATATTCCCCCCTGTTCGTGGATGCCACCGTGGAAGAAACGGAGGAAATATTGATGATGCAGCCTTGGAATTGCGGATCCTTTTCTTTCATCTCCACCATATGTCTTGCGAACAGCTGTGTCAGGAAATAAGGTCCCTTCAGGTTGGTGGCCATCACACGATCGTAACTTTCCTCGGTGGCGTCAAGCAGGTCCCTGCGTTCCAGTGGGGAAATCCCCGCATTATTGACCAGCACATGCAATTGGCCGAACCTGGAAATGACCCGTTCGTAAATGGATTGCCGGTCACTTTTACGCGATATATCTCCCCTTACATACATAATTTCACTCCCTGCTGATGCCAGTTCCCGGAGTACCGGTTCCACCAGCTTTTTTTCCCTGGTCCCGTTGATGGCCAGATCGAAACCCGCAGAAGCCATCTCCCTGGCTATTCCCAGTCCGATGCCCCTGGATCCGCCGGTGATGAATGCAGATTGTTTCACAGGATCCATATCTTAAAATGTTAGTTCCGGCACGGTCACCCATCGCCGTTTTTGCCAGCTCTCCAGGCCCTTTTCAGCCAGCTGTACGCCTTTTGCACCCTCCATCAGGTCCCAGGGGAAAGGATCGCCCGTAACCACGTGTTTCAGGAAAAGCTCCCACTGGGCCCTGAATGCATTTTCGAACTCCTCGTCCTCGTACACCTCCTTCCAGTCTTCATAAAAATCGATTTCACCCGGGACATCGGGATTCCATACCGGCCTGGGGGTATCTTCATACGCCTGTATGCGGCATGTCCGCAATCCGGCCACCGCAGATCCTTTGCTGCCGTCGACCTGGATGGTCAGCAGGTCGTCCCTCCTGACCCTGGTGGCCCAGGACGAATTGAACTGTGCGACGATCCCCCCGTCCAGTTCAAAAATGGCATAGGCTGCGTCTTCTGCCGTGCAGCGGTAGGTATCTCCCGACTCATCCACCCGTTCCGGGATGTGCGTGGCTCCCACACAGCACACGCCTCTGACCCGGCCGAACAGGTTGTCCAGCACATACCGCCAGTGACAGAGCATATCCATGATGATCCCGCCATCCTCTTCCTTCCTGTAATTCCAGCTTGGCCGCTGGGGTTCCGGCGTATGCCCCTCGAATACCCAGTAGCCGAATTCACCCCGCACAGCCAGGATTTTTCCGAAGAAACCCCGGTCAATCAGCCTTTTCAGTTTCACCAGGCCGGGCAGCCAGAGCTTATCCTGCACCACCCCGTGTTTCACCCCCTTCTCCTCACAGATCCTGAAGAGCTGGAGTGCCTCTTCCACGGAAGTGGTCAGGGGTTTCTCACAGTAGATATGCTTGCCATGCGCCACGGCCCTGCTTATGGCTGCAGCCCTCAGACCGGTGGATTGGGCATCAAAGTATACCTGGTAGGCGGGATCCTCCAGCACGGAGTCCAGATCGGTGGTCCAGTTCATCACCCCGGAGCGTTCCGATAATTTTTTCAATTTCTCCTCACTGCGGCCCACCAGCAGGGGATCCGGCACGATCCGTTCACCGGAACTCATCTGCACCCCACCCTGCCGAATGATCTCCACAATGGAGCGCATCAGATGCTGGTTCATGCCCATACGGCCGGTCACCCCGTTCATGATAATGCCCACCCTGTGTTCTTTCATCAATGAAAATCTGTTATCATGTACAACTCATGTATGTTTACGGTATGCATCAATGATCCTGTCCAGGTATGCAGCCTGGTCCATGGACCAGTATCTTTCCGAAAAGATCTCCACCTCGAGATATCCCTCAAATCCTGTTTCCT